>JBIKNV010000043.1:0-11727 GCA_044358475.1 Pirellulales bacterium
GCCAGCAGCACGAGGCCGCACGATTCACCTGGCGCCGCAGACGCCCATCACCGTCCGCCAGATCATCGATGCCACGAGTTCCTACCTGAATTCGGGCGGCCTGGAATTTTGCGGCCCACAAAAGCTCGACGATCTCAACGATGTCGAGAGTTTCGCCTATGGGGGAAAGGTGCTCTACGAGGCCTATGAGCAGACCGATCCTGTCTTCGAGACGAAGGCGATTATGGATCTGCTGCCCGACCTGCCCTGTCCGGTGATCGACGAGCCGATGATCCACCGGTTTCTTGCGTTCGGAGACGCCGATCGCTGGGGAAAGCGCCGACGGGCGAAGGTCGCTGCCGAGGCATGGATCGGTACCGTGCTGGAGTCTTTTTCCGCGGATGAACTCATTTGCTTGGCTCGTGCCATCGCAGGTGGGCCGGCCGCGAGCCCACCCTCCGTAATCGGCTTGGACGTGATCGGACCGGGCGGCGGAGCATGGACGATCCGCAGGGGCTCATCGACCGAGGTAATTTTGGAACGCGGCTTCGCTGGTGATGCGCGGGTGTTCCGCCTGTCAGTTGACGAACTGGAACGCTGCTGGCGAGCCATTGGTGCGATCAATTCGTCCGGCGATACGACAGTTTCCGCCCACGGCGTTGTGTCCACGCCTTCAGACCAGGCCACCTGTTCGTTAGCGGCTTCGTGACGGTGCATCCAGCCCGGCCGTTACCGGGTTTCCAAAGATCGGATGATTCATGCTGCAACGCTGGGTACGCTGGCTGGAGGTTCTGAGGGCAGAGAAGGTGTGCCGCATTCTGGCGCCCCACGTGGTGGGCAAGACGCTTGATGTGGGCTGCTGGAATGGCGAGGTCGCCTCGCGGCTTGATCACGCCGATATCGTCGGCATTGATGTCACCGTCCCGCCGGGACCGCTGGTCGACGTGCGGGTGTTTGATGGCACGCACATCCCATTCGAGTCGAAATCATTCGACACCGTACTGTGCTCCACGGTGCTCCATCACGCAACGAAGCCAGAGGCATTGTTGATCGAGATGGCCCGCGTGGGGCGGAAAGTCGTCGTTTTCGAGGACAATGTCGACCGCTGGTGGAGCCATGCTTCCACGCTGGGGCTCCATGGTGTCACGTCACGGCTGCACGACATGCCCTACGAACGAGCTGGCTTTCGCACTACAGCAGGCTGGCTCGCCTTATTCGATTCACTGGGCATGCGGGTGACAGCGACGGAGTTCCATCCCGGCACCCAGCCGCCGTGGCCCCTGCTTCGGCACACGTTATTCGTACTCGAGCCAACCTCTGCGGCATGAGGGAGCGGGGCATGCAATGGTCGTGAAGCATCTGATCCTCACGGCGAGCGATTCGCGATGTGGTGATTTTCTGGTCGATCATTGGTGTCGATCCCTCCGGGACAATGTCCGCCTCGAAGGCATAGACGTCGCGGTTCTCGATTACGGGCTTACCCCCGACCAGCGTTCCCGCGTCGTGGATGCAGGCATGAGCGTGCAGCCATGCGTGCACGACGGCCATGTGACGAATGTTCGGTATCGCGACGCCGCCACTCTGCTCCGAAAGCAAACATACGATCAGGTGCTCATGGTCGATGGTGGAGACATCATTTTTCAGGCTGATATCAGCCATCTTTTCAGCGGTTCTAGCGATCGAATGCGGGCTGTGTGCGACGAGCGGAAGTATTCGCTGCATGCCGTGCTGCCGATTCTTCGCGATTTCCAGCCCGATCAGCGGCAGGCCATCTCTCGGCGACTCCATGATCGCCCACAAATCAACGGAGGGTTTGTGCTCGGACCAGCCGCCGGATTTCTCCGGCTGTGGGCGGAGTTTCAGTCATTGACGCGAAGCATGTCGCAGTTTGCGGCCGACCAGATTTTGCTCAACGACGTGCTTCATCGCGAGGGATTCGATGAACTGCCGAGTCGGTATAACTTCGTGCTGGTGGCAGCGAGGTCAAAATTTTCAGTGCGCGATGGTCGATTTTATGACGCGGCTGGAGCTCTGATCCCGGTGGTCCACAATGCCGGTCACATGCCCTTTTTTCGACGCATCTCACGGTTTGGGTATGGATCTGACCGCAATCGGGTGAAAACGTCTTCCCACGTTGCTGTGCGTGTGCTCTTTACGGGAGTCGATTTCTGGAGCAGGCTGACCGGGGGTGGGCGATGAGGTTAATCGAACACGCGAATCAGCGACGTATCGAGGGTATTGCCACGGCTGTGTGCCGTCTCCTGCCAGCGGGCCCGTTGCGCGTTCTCGATGTCGGCTGCGGGGATGGCAGTCTCGCTTGGCAAATCATCCGGCAGCGGTCCGACATTCAGTTCGAAGGAGTGGAAGTCGTTCTCCCTGCGGAGCGACACGTGCCGATGCAGCACTACGATGGGGCAGTGTTGCCGTTTGGCAACCATGCCTTCGATGTTGTTCTCTGTGCCGATATGCTGCACCACACGGAGTCACCGAGCGGCGTGTTGCGGGAAGCGTGCCGCGTGGCGAAGAGATGCGTTATCGTCAAGGATCACATCTGCGACACCCTCTTGGATCGCGCAATACTCACAAGTATGGATTGGTTGGGTAACACCGGCACAGGGGTGCCTCTCCCGTTTCGGTTTCTTTCTTCACGGCAATGGAGCGAGCTATTTGTGACACTGCCGTACCGGGAAACCGAACGCATCGAAGGTCTGCAGTATTGGGGCTGGCCGATTCGATCCGTTTTGGATCGCCGCTTTCATTTTGTCGCGGTCTTGCAGCGGCCGGAATGAAGTGCGTTGCCCCTCAGTCAGTTGGCCTGAGTTGATGCCGGCTTCACGAGCAGTGGTTGAACGATGCGCACCTCCGCGGTGGGTGGAGAGCCGTGAACCCCATAGATGACACCACGCCATTCGATCCAGCGGGCTGCCATGCTGCGGCCGATGGCTAGTGCATAGATGGCCTGGGTTACGGGGATCAGCGCACACCACGCGAGGCATCGGCTGGGCGTCAGCGGCTGATGGAGCGCCTTCCCATCGCTGAAAGTCGTGCGCACCGTTCCAGCAATCACGATGAGCAAGCACGCGTTGGCGCACTCGTACGCCATGAGGAAGCGAGTTAGTAGCAATGCTGCGGTATGGTGTCCTGTGAGCCTGGCATACACAGATCCACCGACCGCGATGATCAGGGCGAGGGTTGTCGCGATGCCGTGCGTGGCCACCAGTGGCCAGGCCGGATGGTGCAGCCGGGCCGTCAGGAGTTGTCGCGTGATCCAGCGGATGAGTGGACCGAAAGAGATGTCGTTGTCGCGGTCGATTGCCGCGAGCGCCGGTACGAACCGGTACGCCCAGCCTGCCTCTGCCAGCGGCGTGGCCAGGGCGGTGTCTTCGCAGAGTGTGGTCTCAATCACGTCGGCCCACCGGCATTCATCGAGAGCCTCGCGTCGCACGGCAAGTGAGCCTCCCCAAGGGATCCCAAACGTCGTCATCTGGACGATGGCGCCGGCGTTCCAAATCGCCCGCACGACCGCCGCCGGCGTGTCACGGTCGGGGGCATACCAGCGGTTCCCCGAGACTGCGCCGACGCCCGGCCGCTGGCACTCGTCGACCATCGTCAGCAACCAATCTTGGTGAACCACCGAGTCGGCGTCGATGAGAGCCACGGCCCGTGTCTCCGGGGCCAGCGAACGCAGCGCTTGTCGTAGGGAAGCACACTTCAGCGAGCCCCGGTCCGGGCGACAGGCGAGCGGTTCGATCACATGCCCCTGCCATGACGCGCCTCCAGCCTCGAGTCGGGCTACTGCGGCCCGAGCAACTGCCCAGGCAGGATCCTCGACGGAGTCAACGACCACCCGCAGTCGCCAGGCCCGGTGCGACTGGCGAGCGAGGGAGGAAAAGACATCGTCGAGTGTCGCGTCGCAGCCACGGAGGCAGAGGATCACCTCAGCTGGGATCGTGGCCGAGGCATGCCGCCAGTCACTGCGGCCGAGAAACTCCTCGGTCCGTTGCCGCACGATTTTCACGAACCATAGTGTGAGGGAGACTTGCGGTACGACGAGCACGGCGAATGCCGCGATAACGATGATTGTCAGGTCTCCATTGAAAACGAACATCAGGAGATTCCCGCCGGCCTCGAGGGCCGCGCATTCATGGCTGCGAGAGTGGTGAGTTCGGATGCCATCGCGCGCAACAGCGTCTGCGCCGCTTCGGAACTGAATCGCTGGCGATCGACATGGAAGGCGATCGTTCGCCGACCGCCCGTCTCGTGGGTGCCCATGGAAAGGGCCGTACCCGGCCGAATCGGCGGAACACCCCACCAGCCTGTCAGCCGGCCGCCCCCCACCCGGATCACACCGTCGACGTCGGCCAGCGGTGAGTGGCGGAAACAACGCCCCACGTTCGAAAGCACGGCCGTGCATTGCGGCTTTGGTCGCTTGACGGTGCGGGCGAGCCCGCCCGGCAGCAGTCGCGCAACCCCAAGCGACAGCGGGAAGATGTGCCCCAACGCATGGCTGCGGATGATTTCCATCTGGTCGCGGACGCTGGTCGTGAGCCGAATGCGATCGTGGCGGTCATCCGGCTGGCGATCAAGAAACACCATGCTCACCCGGTTGGCGGCGGGCAACGCATGGTCGTTTTTTGTCCGCAGGCTGACAGGGATGCCGACTCGAATCCAGTGCGTTTCGTTCGGCTGGCAATGCGCGCCGATCGTCACCAGGAAGGCCGTCGCGAGAAGGTCGTTCACGCTCACCGAGTTTGCCTTGGCCGTATTCTCGAGACCCGCGACCACGTCCTCGTTCACCGTCGCTGCAAGAACGAAGGGCTGCCAGGAAGCCAGCGGGGTAGCAGCGGTGTTGGGCACAGGGGTAGAGGCTGCGTCGGACAGTTCCATGACGTCATGCCGGACGAAATCACCGACACCCTCGAGCCCCTTGGCGAGTTTTGGCAACATGCGGATGAACTCAGTCCATGAGGAGGCCACCCGATCCCGGTTGGCCAAGGCAGCCATCGTGGCGTCGGGCTGGCGTCGCCAGCGGCCGCGTTTGCCCTCGACGGCGAGCAGCCACCGTTCCAGAAAGCCAACGATTCCGAGGCCGTCGCACGCTGCGTGATGCACGGCCAGAAGAATTGACCAGCCAGCGTCATGCTCGATCACCTCGGCGTGAAGGACCTTTCCTGTGAAGGGATCGAGTCGAGGTGGGGAGCCGGTCCACTCGATCATATTGGCGGCGATGCGCGGCGTGTGTGACCACTGGAGATGGGGCTTGCTTGCTTCGATCCAGCACGGCCGTCTCCAGCGACGGGTCACAACCTGGGCCGTGAGCAGCGGTTCGGAACCGAGCGTTTTGTGAAAGGCTTCTTCGAGATTGCTTGGCGGCGAAGTGTCGGTGAAGTCAAATCGCGTGATGATGGTCATCGGATGTGACGGGCGATCGTCGCGGAGCATGTGTTCCTCGACGGCCGTGAGGTGTATTCCCCAGGGAGGCAGACGGGAGGGACTGGGCGAAGGAACATCGGTCATGAGACGCCGCCAATCATCCCGGGGCACGCTACGGACTCGGACGAAAGGGATTGTGATTGCGGCCATGTGCCGGTTCAACCGGCCGGCAACCCGGGCGATCTTGAGCCGCGAGGGACGGGGCTTTACGATATTTTTCCGGCTTGATTCGGAGGGTAAGCGAATTGGCCAGCGGTCTGACTCGAAATCAGATGCCCCGAAAGGGGTTGTGGGTTCGAATCCCATGCCCTCCGCTGCGACTATCCGCGGTCGATGACCAGCGGGTCGGATGAGGTGAGGTCGCCGACCCGCAGGGCGGCCTTGCCCGAAAGGAGGTCGTCGATCAGGTCTCCTACCACCTCTCGACGCCATCCCGTCGCCAAGAGCGGGACGGGTTCGCCCTCATCACCGAAACCCAGCTTCCAGGCCAAGAGATCCCGCATGTCGGAGGCCGTGCCCACCAATGCCGGGGCTATCTTCATCTGCCGGCACATGCCCGCCACCGCGGTCGCCATGAACTGACCGAGTACGGCCACGTGCGACGGCGGAGCGTGATGCTTCTCTCCGCCCGGGCATTCGTCGTCCGGCAGTGACAGACCGCGGTCGATGGCATCGGCCAGCCCAGGCAGGATGTGCCGCAGGTCCGACCGTTGCATCCCACGGATCGCCGAAATCTGCCGGGGGTCGGCACTCTTGCGCTTGCAGAGTTCCACGAGGAGGTCGTCTCGAAGCACACGTTTGGGCGGCATGTCGCGCTGCTCGGCCACTGAATCGCGCCAGTGCCAGACCTCCCGCGCCACGGCGAGCTCGCGACGCGACAAGCCACTGAGGCCCGACACCCGCCGCCACCGCTTGCGGGTGAACGACTCCGCCACGTCGTCCTGCCATGACGCCATCTCCGCTGCCATCCATGCCGTGCGGCCCGTCGCGTCGAGCTTCGACAACAGCTTCCGCCACATCCGTTCCAGATGACGGACGTCGTCGAGCGCGTAGTCAAGCTGGGCATCGGAGAGGGGCCGCCGCCGCCAGTCGGTGCGGGTTTCCCCCTTGTTGGTCTGCGCGTTGAGCAAACGTCGCACGAGGGCCGCATAGCCGGCCGGATAGTCGTGGTCCACCAGTCCTGCTGCCAGTTGCACGTCGAACAGGTTTGCCGGCCGTTCCCCGATCGCGTGGAGGATGAAGCCCATTTCCTCACGGCCGGCATGCACGATCGTCGTGCGGGCCGGGTCGGTGAGGAGCCGCCAGAAGGGGTCGAGCTCCGTCACCGTGAGCGTGTCGATGACGGCGAGCACGCCCGGGGCCGCCACCTGGATCAGGCACAGCTGGCTGCGGTAGGTGTGCTCGGACACGAATTCCGTGTCAAAACCAAGAAAAGGCTGCGTTGCCAGCCGATCGACGAGCCGCCCCAGTTGGGAGGCGGTTGTGATGTGATCAAAGGACTCAGGGGATGTCGAGGGCTTGGTCACGAAGCAGAGCCGGCAGCGGGCCGCCGCCAGGGTCAGAAGAACAGAAACGCCATGAGGGCGAAGACGGGAAGCAGCACTCCCATACTATAGACGAGATACCCGAAGAAACTCGGCATTCGTACTCCCGCCTGTTCGGCGATCGCCTTGACCATGAAGTTTGGCCCGTTGCCGATGTACGTCATCGCCCCGAGAAACACGGCCCCCAGGCTGACGCCCGCCAACCGGCCCACCTCCACGCCTGCCATGAGCGTGCCGTCGGCCGGCAGCGACTGGGCGGTCTTGAAAAAGACGAGGTAGGTGGGCGCGTTGTCAAGCACGGCCGAGAGCGAGCCGGTAGCCCAGAAGAAGGCCTGCGGCGACCGGATGCCGAGACTGGCTCCATGCTCATTGAGCAGTGACAGGGCGGGCTGCATGCAGACGAAGATCCCCACGAAGAGAGCCGCCACCTCGAGGATGGCGAAGTATGTGAAGCCGTTCTGCGCCCGGATCTCTCGGGAGCCGAGGGCCAGCGATGCGGTTACCAACGCCAGGAGCACCGCCTCGCGGAGAAAGATCCAGGGGTGCCAGTCGGTGCCGGGAACGGCCTTGGAAGGATCGAGCAGGCCGACCGCCGCGATCACGCCGAGCATCAGCGGCGTGTTGAGAGCCAGGCCGCTGATTCGCAGCGAGCCGGCCCGATGAACATCACGGACGATGTCGCTCGTTCGCTCCCGGGGATAGACGAAGAAGGCATCCCATACCCAGTAGATGGCCAACAGCAGGCCGTTTGTGAAGAGCCATTGCTTCCAGAGCGACATTGTCCAGAGGAAGTCGACACCTTGGAGATAGCCGAGGAACAGCGGCGGGTCGCCGATCGGCAACAGGCAGCCGCCACAGTTGCAGACCAGGAAGATGAAGAACACGAGGGTATGGGCGACGTTCCTCCGCTGTTGGTTCGTCTCTAAGAGCGGCCTGATAAGGAGCATCGCCGCACCGGTTGTGCCGATGAAGCTGGCAGCCGCCGTGCCGATTCCGAGAAAGGTGGCGTTGACGGTGGGGGTGGCCTCCAAGTCGCCCTCGATCCGCACGCCTCCGGTGATCACATAGAGCGCGAGCAGCAACATGATGAATGGCACATATTCCGCCAGCAGCGCGTTGGCCAGCACGGTAGCGGCCACGCCCCACGAGGGGCCGCTCACCGCCGGGGCCACAACCGAGTGCGCTGGAAAGTGTAGTTCCACCGCCTCGCGGTGGAGGAAGAGGTAATAGCCCAAGGTGATGAGCCCCAGCGTGCCTGCGACCAGGAGTTTGCTGGAGTTGTGTTCCCACCAGTGGGCGAGTGGGGGCGTGAGCGGGAGGACCGCGATCGCCCCGAGGAGCACCACGAACGGAATCACAGCCCACGCCGGTGGTGGACCGCCGGCGGAGTGGCTCTCGTGGTGGGATTCACCATGGCCGGCCTCACCGTTGTCGTGTTCGGCCGCCGCGTGATCGTCATGGGTCTCGTGGTGTGCGGCTTGTGCGGCCACCAACAAATCACGACCATATTGCGGCCAACCAGCGGCGGCCGCTGCCGCGTAGGCTGCCAGGGCGATACCGAATCCGATGAGGGCTCGCGTAGGACTTGAGGAACTGGGTGAGTGGTGCGAGTCGTGCATGACATTCCAACTTTCCGCGGGCGGCGAATCCGCGACAATGGTAGGCGGTTCACGGGAATTACGAAAGGACGATAGACGCCTCCATGGCCATGGCACCGAACGGGCCTCACGAAGTCTGGCTCCAGGGCAATAAACGCGTTGCCATGATCCTCGGCGCGGTCGCTGTGGTCCTGGATGGCGGTGCCCTCGTCGCCATGCTGATGGCGGTCATGGGCAGCAGCGGTTCGGTGGCGTGGTGGGTCGTTGCCGCCATCACCACCACCACGGCTTCTGGCCTGATGCTGCTGGCCTGGGCCTCGCATCGTCCGCGGCTCATGCGGCAGGGCGACAGACTGCTGGTACAGGTATCGCCGCTGGTGCGGCGGGAGGTGCCGATCGACGTGGTCGAGTGTTTTTTTCCAGGGTCGAATCCACTCGATGCCGATGGATCACCGACCTGCGGAGAGCATGCAGCGTTTCGCGTCGGCACGCTCGTGATCCGTCTTGCCGAACGCGCCCTCGACTATCGCGCCGGCGACACGTTCACACCGTGGGCCACCTGGGAGGATTCCTACCTGGTGCTCGATGGCCGCTGGTGCGAGCCCCTGTCGCCAGCGCTGGTGAAAGAACTCAGCAGCCGCCTGGTGGCGGCGAAGCGGGCGACTCCACCAGGGGTGAGCCCATGATCTGGCGCGGGCTCTTGGTGAGCGTTCGCGATGCCGCGGAGGCGGAGGCCGCCTTGGCAGGGGGAGCGGCGATCATCGACGTGAAAGACCCCGCAGGGGGATCGCTCGGTGCCGCATCGGCGCCTGCCGTGGCCGGCGTGGCTGCCACGGTGGGAGAGCGGGTGCCGTGGACCGTGGCCGCTGGAGAGTTGCGGGATGAAATAGCTCGCCCTGGAACCATCCATCGCTGGCTCGCTGCGATCGCAGCGGAAGCGGGTCGCGCCACACGTGCTGCGCCTGCGGCGGTGAAGGTGGGGCTGGCAGGCCTCGGTGGCTCGGCCTGGCAAAGGCCGTTTCACGACGTGATGGACGGGCTCCCGGCGACGACGACACGCGTCGCAGTGGCCTACGCGGATTGGCAGCGTGTCGGAGCACCGCATCCCCTCGACATCGTGGCCGAGGCCGGGGTTTCCAGTGGCGTGCTATTGAACCGGGTTTCCAGTGGCGTGCTATTGAACCGGGTTTCCAGTGGCGTGCTATTGAACCGGGTTTCCAGTGGCGTGCTATTGATAGACACCGCCGACAAGTCAGGCCCAGATCTCCTCCAGGCCTGTCCGTGGGCTGATCTCGAGGCATGGGTGGCCGCGGCACACAACGTCGGGATGGCTGTGGCACTCGCCGGCCGCCTGCGGCTGGACGCGATTCCCGGCGTCGCCCGACTCCGGCCGGATGTGGTCGCATTGCGGTCTGCCGTGTGTTTAAATAATCGGCTCGGCCCGGTCGATCCGACGTTGGTGCGTCGTGCCGTCGCCGCGGTCGGCCTCCTGGAGCCCCCACTTGATGGCACCGCTCGAACTTCGCGTCCCGCATTCTCTCAGCCGTGAGGAGATCCATTGCCGCATCGACGCCGGCCTCGCTCGTGCGCGGTCAGAGTACGAGGGGCAGGTCGGGCCGATCGAGGCTGAGTGGGTGGATCCCGACCGGATGACGGTGGGATGCGGTTCAACGGCCAGATCGAGACGCTCGACAAAGAAGTGCTGGTAAAGGTCCAGCTGCCGGGCATGGCCTCGTTGTTCGCGGGCCAGATTCGCCAAGGCATTCAGGAGCGGCTTGGTGGCCTTTTGGCTGGCCCCACGGTGTAGAATGTGTCGTTAGCATCAAGACGGCATGCGAATTCTTCCCCGGCGGCCCTGGCACCATGCCCGGCCCTTCATCGGCACGGCACGCCGCGACGCGACCGTGATCCTGCTGATGGTCATCGCCATCGGTGGGGCGACACCGGCACGGTTTGACTCTCTGCACGCCCAGCCAGCCGACGGAGCAGGCGATCCATTTGCGAGGGAACTCCATCCGCTTCGTGGCCTGGCGGGGGATCTGCCCGCGCCGGCACCGCCACCAGTCGCACCGGCACCGGCACGCCGTGCCGCGGCCCAGTTGCCGATACCGTTTCCCGAGGCGGCCTCAGCTCCCCAGCCATCGACGGGCCCCACCGCGCCAGCCGTGCCTTCCGATGACGCCGAGACCTATCTCCGGCGGGCCCTCGAGGCGCGTCGGCGGGGCGACCTCGAGGCATCGGTCGAACTGTGCTCGCGTGGACTCGCGGCCAACCCCGACCATCCGGAGTTGTTGTTGCGGCGGGGCATTGCCTGGTTTCATCTGGGAATGTTCGGCATCGCGACCGAAGACTTTGCCGATGCTGCGGCGATCGCCTACGACGATCCCCGGCCGGAGCTGTGGCGCGGGCTGACCGCAGTCGAGCGGGACCGAGGCTTGGAGGCCGTGAGCGCCTACTCAGAGGCCATTCGTCGCGACCGGACCTATCTGCTGGCCTACCTCAACCGCGGCCTCGCGTACCTCCAGGCCGGTGAGGCAGAGAAAGCCGAGCGGGATTTCGACCATGCCATCCGTCATGATCCACGCGATGTGCGGGCCTGGTTTCACCGCGGCGTGGCGGCCACTCGGCAGCGAAGGTTTGGCGACGCGGTGCGTTCCTACGAGACGGCTCTCCGGATCGATCCGGAGCATGAGCCCTCGCGACGCAACCTCCAGGCGATTCGCCGTCCCGGAATCATGCCGGATGCTTCGTCATCGCGGTGACTGCTCGGCCCACACGCGGAGCGTGCCGTCTTCGATCCGCCATGACAGCCCGAGCGGCACGAGGATCGCATCGAGGAGTTCTTTGCGGGAGGCCGATCGTACGTCGGCGCGGGCAATCTCGCGTGGAGCGATGCCACGGGCCGAGAGCGAGGCTGCGTCGAGCGCAAGCGTGAGGCCGAGCTGCCGGGTGACCGCGGCGAGTGCCTCCTCCAAGGGAGCCTCGAGGCGAATCGTGTAGGCGTGCCGTCCGCCGGCCTGCCGAGGCGGTGAGCTTCGTCGCGCTGGCGCAGCGTCCGTCGCCACAGCCGCTGGTGCGGCATCGGGAAGAGGTACGAGGCGGCCCTGTGGGCGAGAGCCGGTCGGGCTACGGGACCAGGCGACGCGGAGATCGAAGTGGGCGAGGATCAGATC
>JBIKNV010000396.1:0-3386 GCA_044358475.1 Pirellulales bacterium
GCGCCGGCCGGCGGCATGCCATGCCGTTCGAACTCACCGGTCCGCATCGCCTCGATCTGCTCCATTGCATTGGAGGCAAACCCGGGAACCAGTCGCAGTTTGCGATAACCGAAGGCGTTGTCGGCCGGGAGTGGCAGGTGATCGATCGCCGTCTGGCGGCGCAGCCACCAGCCGATCTGGATCACCCGCTTCTCTGGATTGGCCAGGAACGCCTCGAAGTCGAAGGTCGTCTCAGGAATTTCGCTGGGGAGGTAGGCGACGCTGACCGGTTTCCCGGTCACCCTCCGCAGCCACTGCGCCATGTGTTCCGAGAGGGTGAACAGTCCGACGCAGGAGGGCAGGCTGTCGCGCCAGATCGACTTGGAGACGACGAACTCAGGAGCGTGATCGGCGTAGAACCACGGGGGCATGCCATAGGGGTTGTGCAGGAAGCCGACCCATGGCTCGCGGATGGGGACAACGTGCCTTTCTTCCGACGTGATGCGGTCGCTCCAACGTGGCCGCTGCAGCGCCGCCAGCAGTTCCGGGCCTGATCGGATCCCGGGCCGGGGATGCTCGACGGCGAAGATCTCGTCGAGAAACGATTCAAAGCGGACGCCGTGCGGGTGATGCAGTGGATAGATCGCCTCCATGGCCGGCCGCCAGCCGCTGCGGTGGTGATCCCGCAGGTAGCGGCCGGGAAACCTCAGCCGACCGCCGGTGCCAGCGGGCAGATCGGCGGGAGCCGGGGGCAGTCCGGCCAGTTCACCGAGGAGCGTCGCCTCCCGCCCGAGTGGGCTGTCGGCGGGAGCGTGTCGAATCGCCATGGCCATGTGCTCCGCAGCCGCCGCAAAGTCCCCAACGAAGAGTTTCAGATAGGCCCAGTGGCGATGAACGTCGGGGCTGTCAGGAGCGCGACGGAGCGCCTCGTCCAGATGGCCGGCGGCGGCATCACTCCTGCCTCGCGTGAGCCAGGCCTGGCCGAGGAGAAGCAGCGTCGAGACAGGATCGGCTTCAGCCTTGGAGTTCATGATGCTCACCCTGCAGGACGTCGGCCAAGCGTCGCCACGTCCGCAACGACGGGCGGCCCTGCAAGGCGGACCGCAGATTCGCCAGCGCCGCGGCGGCATCGCCTCTGGCGAGGTACTGCTGCGCGACATCGAGCGAATAGCCAGCGATGCGGTCGCGGGCCTTTTTCGCCAGCCTTTCGGCCACTCCAGGTGGGAGATGACGCTCCATCACCTCGATCGCCTTGAAGGCGTGTTGCACCTGTTCGCCCGAACGCATCAATCGTGAGGACTCCGCCGTGTCGTCTCGCCCCACACCGACCAAGGTCTCGGGGACGTAATAGACCGGGTACCAGGCGGCGATCCTCGCCCACATCTCCCAATCAAAGGCGGATTGTGCATCCGGACAGAATCCACCGACAGCCTGATACACGTCCCGACGCACCGCCATCGACGAAAACTGCACCCGGCATTCCAACGCGATTCGCTCCAGCCAATCGGCCACGAGGCCCGGCGTCTCGCGTTCTACCCAGGAGTGCCATGTGGTCGGTTCTTTCGGCCCGCTTTCGACGATGCTGTGTTGGCAGAATGCCGCTCCGGCGGAGGGTTCCGCTTCGATTCCTGACCGGAGCGAGCGGTAGTAACCTGGCTCGACCCAGTCGTCATCGTGGAGGATGTGAACCCAGCAGCCGCGGGCCAGTTCGATGCAGCGATTGAATATGTGCGGGTGGCCCAGCCTGATCGGTTCCGGGAGAAACTCCACCCGTCCCCGTCCCATGCGTTGTGTCTCGGTGGCGATGCGCTGCTGCGTCGTCGGATCGCTGTGATCGCAGACGACGGCGATCTGCATCTGCCCGTCGTCCTGCGAGAGGACGCTGCCCAGCACTCGCTCGACGTTCTGGGGACGATCGTAGACCGTCACCATCACCGACCAGAACGGTGACGGTTCGGCCGACGCCGGTCGGGCCGCGATCGTCGGCACATGCGGTGTTGGGAGGATGGGTTCGGGGGAGAGGATCTCCAACTGTTGAAGCTGCTCGGCACCTGCGAACCGTACGGAGTGTTCTGGGTCGTAGAGCGTGAGGCGATCATCCTCGGAGAGTTTCCGGTCGTAGGTCTTGTACTGGGCGCCAGCCATCGCGTGGATTTCACGCTGGGCTTCCTGCCTCGCGTAGTCGGAGAAGCTGGCGAAGAACTTGAAGTGCAGGACGCACACTTCCTCGCGGGCCAGCCGTTCGGCGGGGATGTTCGTGAGGTGCTGACCCGAGGTCAACACGACGTCGGGCTGGTATCGCAACAGGACGCACTTGCTGAGGAAGTAGCCATGGTCGGCGGGAAACACCCGCTGCCGCACACCTCCCCAGAACGTGTTTTGATTACGGTACTCGCTGCCGTCGACGATCTTCTGGTGGAAGGCCTTGCTGTCGAAGAAGGGGCAGTGATCGAGCGGGTCATCGCCGTCGCGGTAGCGTGTCTCGCGGATCGGGCTGTCGCCATAGAGATCCAGTAGCATGCCCGTCGCAGCCTGTTTTCCCCGCCTTTCGAGATCGCGGCAGAACTGTTTGAGTGTCCGCTCCGGCGCCCCGTCGAAGAAGAGGAACTCATCGGCGTCGATCGTCAGGCACCAATGCCCGACGCCATACCGCCGCAGGAGCAGTTCGAACCACGCCGAGCCGAAGTTGGCCTGTTTGAAGGAGAGAGCCGACGTCCACACATGGACGTCGGGCTGTTCCAGCAGCCACTCCACGCTGCCGTCGTCGGAGTCGTTGTCGCAGACGAAGAAGCGGTCGACGCCGAGGCGTCGGTAGTAATCCAGAAGGTACGAGAGTCTGGGTCGCTCGTTGCGAGCCACCAGGCAGCAGAGGATCTCACCGGGTGCGATCGCCATGCAGCGATGGTCTCGGCGCATCAGGCCGTAATGCGCGAAGGCATCGTCCAGCGACCCTTTTTCCTCGATCGCGGTGATCAGGGTTTTGTGGAGTTCCGGGGTGGCCAGGTGAACCTGCATCGCCCGCTGGCACAGAGCCGCCAGGTCGTCCCAGCGGCGGAGGTGCTGCAGCACGCGGCACAGTTCAAGCACGGCTTCCAGGCAGCAGGGATCCAGATCGATCGCTGTCTGCAATCCTTGGATCGCCTGTTTGACGCGGCCTCGCTTGAGCCACCCGAGCGCCATGGCCCGGTGCCCCATGGCCCGCTGTCGGTCGTGCGTGCGGTTGTCCGGCGGGATGTGGTTCATGGTCGCGCCTCGGGGAGGCTGACCAGGAACGCTTCGAGTGCCTGCTCATGCGGCGCGAACCAGTCGCGAAGCTTTGCCTTCAGGTCAGCGGACAGCGGCGGATAGCGGCCCTCGTTGTGGCGGCGTTTGTCTTTCGGCACGAAGGGCGGCACCCCGATGAACAG
>JBIKNV010000398.1:0-3373 GCA_044358475.1 Pirellulales bacterium
CAAGCTGCTGGGCGTGCTGGTGGTGGCTCGCGAAATCGTGCTCCTGCCGCTGGTGCTCTGCGGGGCGCTCGTCATCGCCGGCCTGGCCACCCTCGAAAACGGCATCTACCTCGCGATCGGCATGGCAGTGCTCCTCTTTTTCTCGGCCGTGCTCGGCCTGCACGTCGGCCTCTCCTACACTGCCTCCCGGCGGGCGATCGCGGTGGCTCTGGGCACGGTGGCCTTCCTGTTCATCGGCGTGGCGACCGCAATGCGGATCATGGTGGCCTTTGGATCGAGCTTCGAGCTCCAGTTGGCACCCTTTCTGGCGGTGATCGTGGGCGGCGCCATCGGCCTGTATGCCGCACTCTCCGCGCGGAATCCCTCGCCGGCGATCGGCTGGGCTGCGGCGATCCTGCCGGCCCTGACGTTCGTGGGCATCACCGGCTTTCTCCAGGGGAACTCACTGCAGGTCCTGCTGGTGGCGATCGCGGCCTACGGCTTCGCGACCGTGGCCCTGCTGGTGCCGGCCATCGGGGCCTTTGACCTGCTTACCGGACGTTCGACGTCGTGAGATGTGCGTTTGACGAGAGGGCCGCGATCCGTGCGGCGGTCTGCGGTGATGCATCCCCCTTCTCGCGGGCGTGACGATAACTCGCCAAAGCATCGTCGGGGCGGCCGAGTGCTTCCTGTGCCAACCCTTCCAACACCAGCACCTCCGCCGGCAACTGGTTGGGCCCGTAGGTCTCGCCGAGCATGGCGAGCGTCGCCAACGCGCGCTGTGGACGGTCGAGCCTCCGATACACCTCGGCCGTGTCGATGAGCACCTCGCGATCATCGGGAGCCACGGCCAACGCACGGTGGAAATCGGCGAGGGCATCGTCAGGGCGACCACGGGCCAGGGCCACCTGGCCGTGGAGATGCCAGGCCTCCGCTGATTGGGGAGCGTTGAGCACAGCGTCATCGGAAAGCCGGTCGGCGTCGTCGAGGAGCCCGAGGTCCATGTACATCCGCCCGCCCTGCAGACAGAGCCCCACGTCACCGGGAGCGAGTTCCAACGCCTTGGCGATCTGGGCCACCGCCTCGACCTTCGATCCCCGCTTCCACAGCACATCGGCATAATGCTGTCGGGCGTCGATGTCGGTCGGACAGCTGTTGACGGCCCGCTCCAGGAGCCCCTCGGCCCGCGCGAGATCCTGCTCGTCGGCGGCACACAGCCCCTGGTTGCACAGGCGCCGGGCCGCTGCCAGCTCCTCGGGCACCGGATCCCGGCGCGGCACCAGCCGACAGCCTGCCGTCAGCATGAGCGCGACAATCACGGCGAGCGAGACCATGGCCGCGTGCTGCAGCACGCAGCCCGGTCGAGGCCGTATGGCGAACAGGTTGGCAGACTGGCTCACGCGCGCAGGACTCCCCGTGGCGGGCAGACTGTAGGGCGATAACCGCAGCGGCTCAACGCCCAGTTGCGCCTTCCCTCT
Source organism: Pirellulales bacterium (assembly GCA_044358475.1). Classification (GTDB taxonomy): domain Bacteria; phylum Planctomycetota; class Planctomycetia; order Pirellulales; family UBA1268; genus CACORA01. The sequence continues at coordinate 1,458 of JBIKNV010000398.1, forward strand.
CGCGCATTCTCAAGACCGGTAGCACCGGCTCGGGGGCGGCAAAAGTCGCCGCTTCGCGGTCTTTCAGATTGTCGCGGGGCGAGGATACGCCCAACGCTCCTCGAGCGTTCGCCGACCCCCTCGCCTACGCCTCTCAGGTTGCCAGGACCGTAGATTCGTGTGCCGGTAAGACAGTGCATCCGGGTAGTTCAGGGCGTCGCCGAAACGGCCTTGCCGCCACCGGCTCAAGACGCCTACTACCTCGCGTCATGCCCTATCACCGACACCATCATCGCTGGCTCCTGTCGGCCTGCCTCCCGCTCAGCGCATGCCTGGTGATTGGCTGTGACATCCACGACGAACCGGTGCGGCCCGCCGCCGCCACGACCAACCAGCTGCTTCGCGCCGACACGCCGTTGCTGGAGGACATGCTCAATCGTGGTTCAGCGGGCCCCACCATCAAGGCCTCGACGCTCGAATATGTCGATGGCTTCGATGCCGGTCTCAAGCGGGCGGCCACCGAGTCGAAGCCGTTGCTGGTGATCTGCCGGGCGGCGTGGTGCCGCTGGAGCGCCGACATGACCCAAGGGACACTGGCCGACCCACGAATCATCCGGCTGGCTTCGCGGTTCGTCTGCGTGATGATCGATGCCGATCGCCATGCCGACACCTGCCGCGCGCTCGGCGTGACGGCCTTCCCGACGGTGATCGTGCTGACGAGCGCGGGCGAGGAAAAACTGCGTTCAGTGGGCCGCCCCGCAAAGGAGAAACTGGCCGACGCCCTCGAGGCGACGCTTCCGCCGGCGATGGCCGCCGGCCCCGGCCTGCCGCTGAAGTGACGCCCCGCAGCCGTCACGATCTGCCATTTGCGGGTAGCATGGGGGCATGAGCAAGAAGGAATTCCACGCCTATCCCTGGTGGAGCCCGCGATTTTGGCACGGCATGCCACTGGAGGTCTGGCTGCCGCTGGTGGCCGAGCACCGCGCCCGGGCATCGCTGTCCCGCTGGGGACTCATGGCCACGATCACCACGGCGGCGGGCTTCAATTCGCTGGCCGAGCCCCTCGCCCGGGCCCGCTTCCGCCGGCAACTGCAGGAGGCCACGCCAGCCGACCCGCTCTTCATCATCGGCCACTGGCGGTCGGGCACCACGCTGATGCACGAGATGCTGATGCTCGACGAGCGGTACTTCTGCCCTACCACCTACCAGTGCTTCGCCCCCGGCCACTTCCTCCTCACCGAAGGGCTCATCACCTCCGCGCTGAGCTGGATCATGCCCGACAAGCGGCCGATGGACAACGTGTCGGCCGGCTGGCACCGTCCACAGGAAGACGAGTTTGCCCTCGCCAACATGGGGGCGCCGTCGCCCTACCGCCGAATGGCCTTCCCGGTCACGTCCACGGCCGCCCCGGAAGCGCTCGACGTCTCCCGGCTGCCGCCGGACGAGCTTGACCGCTGGCGGGAATCCCTGCGGACGTTCCTGCGGATGCTGGCCGTTCGCGACTCGCGGCAGCCCGTGCTCAAAAGCCCGCCCCATACAGCCCGCATGGGCGTGCTCGCGGAGATGTTTCCCGCGGCGAAGTTTCTCCACGTCGTCCGCGATCCGTTCGTCGTCTTCCCCTCGACACTGCGGCTATGGAAGTCGCTCCACCACGCGCAGGCCTTGCAGGTCGACCCAGGCAACACGCTCGAGGAGTACGTGTTTGCCGCCTTCGACGAGATGTATGCCGCCTTCGAACGCGACCGCCGCCAGATCGCCGCGGAGCGGCTGCACGAGATCCGCTACGAAGATCTCGTGGCCGATCCGGTGGCGCGGATGCACGAGGCCTATGACCGGCTGGGCCTCGGCGACTTCGACCGCGTTCGAGACCAATTCGAAGAGCAGGCGCGGTCGATGAAGGGGTACAAGACCAACACCTATCGTCACGACCCGCGGCT
>JBIKNV010000399.1:0-3366 GCA_044358475.1 Pirellulales bacterium
GGTCACCCCCTCATCGGCGGCCCGCTTGGCCAGCTCCGCGAGGTAGCCGGTGTCCCGCGCCTTGTCCTTGAAAAACTGGTTGACGTATTCCACCGCCTCGATGCCGTAGTCCTGCTTGGCCGCCCGTGGAAAATCGAGGTTGTCGAGCTCACCGGCGAAGATCGTTCGGTGCAGAGACCACTGGGCCAGGGAGATGCGAAACAGAGGACCGTCCGCGGCGTGGGCCGAGCGTGCTGACCGGGGCAGGCAGGCGGTCGCGGCGATGGCGGCAGAGGATGCGAGGAATGTTCGGCGGGTGTGGGGGGCGATCGGCATGGTGGACTCCGGAGCAATCATGTCGTTTCGGGATTGTACGTTCGGCCGCGGTAGGCGAGGGCCACGCCGACGAAGGCGATCGCGGCCAGCAGCATGATGACGGTGAAAAACCAGTAGTAGTTGGCACCGGCCAGCCAACGGTCGACGGGCTGCCGACTGATGAGGGCGTTGACGACGGCGGTGAATTCATTGCCGATGGCAATGCTTGCCAGATAGAAGCTCATCACGATCGACTTGATGCTCGGTGGGGCCTGCGTGTAACTGAATTCGAGGCAGGTGATGCTCACCATCACCTCGGCAGCGGTCAGGAGAGCGTAGGCGAGAACCTGCCACGCGATCGAGGGCATTGCGCCGCCGTCGATCCAGACCTGGATCAGCCCGCTGATCGAGAACGCGGGAACCGTCAGGAACATCCCCAGGCCGATCTTGCGAAGCGGGGTGAGAGGGAAGATCCGTTCGATCGCCGGGTAGATGACAGAGGAAAACAGCGGAACAAAAAGCAGGATCAGCAGCGGATTGACCGCCTGCAACTGGCTCGGGAGCCACGTGATCCCCAGCAGTCGCATGTCCATCGACTTGGCCTGCAGCACCCAAGCACTGGCGGTCTGGTCAAACAGGCACCAGAAGGCGGCCACGCAGAGGTAGATCGGCACCAGACCGCGGAGGGCCTGCAACGATTCGGCGCTGAGGGCCTGCTTCAAGAACGCCTTACCCTGCGGAGGTACATGGACGAACGAGTTGCGTCCCAGCCAGAAGACCAGCGTGGCGAGAGCCATCAGCACCCCCGGCACACCGAAGGCGAGTCCGGGACCGGGGCGGATGCCGACGCTGGCAAGGGGGCCGGCGAGGCGGCCGAAGACAGTCTGAAAACTCTCTGGGTCGAGCAGGATGGGCGTCAACAGGGTGCTGGCGAGAGCCCCGAGATTGATCGCGAGGTAGAACCAGCCGAAGACTCGGCTGAGGAGATGTCGGTTCGCCGCCCCGAACTGGTCGCCCACGTGGGCCGAGACGCAGGGCTTGATCGCCCCGGTGCCGATGGCGATGAGCGCGAGGCCCAGGCCCAGGCCCAGGCGGGTCTCATCAAGTGCCAGCGACAGGTGGCCAAGGCAGTAGATGACCGACAGACAGAGGATCGTACGGTACTTGCCAAAGAACCAGTCTGCCAGAATCGCTCCGACCAGTGGAAAGAGGTAGCCGGCCACCACGAACGAGTGCAGGTAGAACTTGGCGTCGGTATCACTCATCACCGCGAGATTGCCGCTGTGGTCGAGCAGGTGCTCGGTCATAAAGACGGCCAGGATCGCCTTCATCCCGTAGAAACTGAACCGCTCGGCCGCCTCGTTGCCCACGATGAAGGGAATGCCGGAGGGCATTCGCGAGGTGTCGGCAGGGTGGGTGCGGTAGGGACTGGTCATGGTGGCGTGATCCAATCAATGTGGACCATACTGAGGCATGTCGCCAACAGCAGATTCGTCGCAGGCCCCGAGCAGAATTCTCGTCGTCACGGTCGATCGCCTGCCTGCTTGGATCCTGCCGGCCTGGGGGGCCACCTGGGTGGCGGCTCCGGCGATCGATGCCCTGGCAGCCCGCGGGATCGTGTTCGATCGTCTCCTCACGCCCGCTGTTGACCCGCGAACGACGGCCTGTCACCTGCTGGGCCAGGGCAGCGACTCGCTGCTCGCGCGGGCGAAGGATGCCACGTGGCACGTTGCCGTGATTTCCGATCAGCCGGCAATCGTGGAGGCAGTCGAGCCCCCCGTCGGCGTCGCGGTGACGATCGTCGCGCCGGTGATCCCCGCCGAGCCTGGAGCCGACGATTCGGCGACGAACCTCGGCCGGCTCTTCGCTGCCGCCGCCGAGGTGCTCGCTGATCAACGCCCCGCGCTTGTCTGGATCCATGCCGGCTGTCTCGGCGCCGCGTGGGACGCGCCGGATGAATTGCGAGACTCCTATCTCGACCCTGACGATCCTCCGCCTCCGCCTGGCTGTCGGGTGCCGAACGTGCCGGTTGGTGCCGACACCGACCCCGATGTGCTCGTGGCTCTGCGGCATGTGTTTGCGGCGCAGGTGACGCTCCTGGACCGATGCCTGGGAAGGCTTGTGGCCGCCAAGGCAGGCGGAGAACTGATCTGCGTCGCCGGCTTGCGGGGAATGCCCCTGGGTTTGCATGACTGGATGGGGGGGGCGAGTGATGGCCCAGAGCAGTGCCTTCCATATGGTGAGTCGATCCATGTTCCTGGCATGCTCGTTGATCCGGCCGGACGGATGGCGGCGCAGCGATACGGTGGCCTGATCACCCCAGCCGATCTCGGTGCCACGCTCCGGGAGCTGGCTGGGTGGAGGCCCCCCGAGTTGTCCGGTGACCAGGCTTGGCGGGGCCAGAGCCTGGCGGGCCTGCTGGCCACTTGGCAGCTTCCTCCTCGCGATCGAGTCGTGATCCGAGGACCGGTTGGGAATGCCGTAATCACGCCGGCCTGGCATTGCATCGTGGCACACTCGGCACCCGTGCACGAGCAGACGTTGCTGTTTGCCAAGCCAGATGACTTCTTCGAGCAGGCCAACGTGGCCGACCGCTGCCGGAACGTGGCGGAGGAGTTGGCGGGAGTCTTGCGGGTGGATGGAGAAACCGACGCTGGCCGGGCCTGGCAAACGCCCCTTTCGGACGCCGCTCGCTGAGAGCGGAAAACGGCTGATTTGCAGGGGCCAATCGCCCTTTCGCCGGCGCTCGATTCGCCGCTAGCATCCCGACGGGTGCGCCTCGTGTGGAGACGGCACCGAGTGCCTTGATTTCGTACCCGAGGGATGCCGGTCTGGTGTCGCGTTTTGCCATCCTTCTCGCGTCGGGCGTCGTCGGTCTCCTGGTGGGAGCTGCGGGCAATGCTGCTGCTGCGCCGCCGCGGGCCACGGGTGAGCCGCCCGTTGCGATTCGTGTGGAATGGGGGGACGGTCGGCCGCGGGCCTGGAGCGGCACCATTCGCGTGATCGATGGTGAGCCGAGTCGCGGGCAGCCGCCGCCCCCACTCCGCTGGCAGATCCTCTGTCAGGACGCTG
>JBIKNV010000044.1:0-11642 GCA_044358475.1 Pirellulales bacterium
CTTCACGGGCCGGAGGCGGCCGCGGCAAATCTCGGCGACCGATCCCCGCAGATGCTCAACCGCTACGCTCCGCCGGGCTGGGAGGCCGCGGTCGAGGCCGCGCTCAAAACCGGCTGACGTTCACGACCAGGCCGATGCGAAACACCCCGGAAACGCCGACTGTTTCCGGGGTGTTTTTTTCTGCCGCCCCCAGTTGACGAACTTCCACAAAGCGGCGAAGTTCTCCTACTACATTCGGCCCTCGTTACGACCCACGTTTCAGCTGTTGACTCGGAGCACCACTCCGGCACAGTGAACGGACGGCAATCAAAAACGAGGAGCTGACCTGTGAAGCGATCCGAGAAACGCGAGCAACGCGTTCGGCAAGTTCTTGAGGCGTTCCGCCGCCTCCCTGATGTTCTCGACCGGCCCGTGAGCCTCGAGGACGTGGCGCGAAGTATCGGCGTGAGTCGTGCCCTGGTGCATCGCCACGCCCACGAGCTGATCGCCGCCGGACTGTTACGTGCCGCGGCCCCCGGAGCCGCCCGTACATGGCGGGTCGTCGACACGCAAAACAGATAGCGCTCGCGCAAGGTGCCGGGCGGGTCGCGCCAACGACCCGCCCGGCGGTGCCCGTGCAAACACGCCGCCCCCACGCATCACCATAGGGAAGGAGTAGCGAGCCGTGGCTTTTCCAGCGTACCCGCGAGACTTCGCGGACGGTATCCCTCGCGCCCTGCCGCTAACCGAGGCGGCCCGCGAGTGGTCGCGAATCACCAAAACACCACGCCCTCATCGTGCCACGCTGATCCGCTGGTGCACGAAGGGATGCCGCGGCGTTCGGCTGTGCGGTCGCCGGGCCGGCCATGGCTGGTTCGTCACCCGCGACGCCCTCGTCGAGTTCCATCGCCGCATCAACGAGTCGTCGATCGCGACCTCCGGGATGGTCGAGGCCAATCCAACCAGGGCCGGCGAGATCGCCACCGCCCTCGACGAGTTGGATCAACTGCTCGGGAGGTCGAGTCGATGATCGACCCCGACCTGCTCGCCTCCGCCCTGCTCGATCCCGCGAACGACGCGGCGGCCAGGAGGGCCACCGAGGCCCTCGCCGCGTGGGATTCGTTTCCGCCAATGATCCGGGCCGCCTACGGCCGCGAGGCCCGCCGGCTCGCGAGACGGGCCGCGGTGGCGCTGGTCGAGCTGCTCGAGGCCGCGGAGGCCGCGGACCAGGCGACGAGTCGGCAGTGATGGATCACCCCGTAGCCGCCCGAAATGCTGCCGACGAAATCAGCGGTAGCCTCGCCTACATAACTCGGAGAGTTCCACGCGATGTATGCAGCCAATAGCAAACAGCCGACGCCCTCGATCGCCAGGCTGATCGAGTTCGTCCGCCAGTATCGCGAGCGCTACGGGTTCTCGCCGTCTGATCGAGATATGGCCCGCGGCCTCGGCCTGGAGCGGTCGTGGTGTTCGCGGGTTGCGAGGGCCGCCGTCGCCCGAGGGCTCCTGGTCAACGACCCGTTCGTCGCCAGGAGCTGGAGGCTGCCCGCGGCCACGGGCGCGACTAGCAAGCCGTCGAAGCGGCGGACCCGCTGATCTTCACGTTCGCCAGGGAGGGCGACTACATGGATGGGGAACACGATGACTTCACGGACCTCGACTACCAGCGGGCCGAGGCTACGCGGGTCTGGCAGCAACGCCGCACGCTCGCGATCGCCATCGGCGAGATGTTTCTCGCGCTGGCCCGAGCCCACATTCGCCACGGCCTCGACATCCGGAAGGCCTGCGGGTTGCTTGTGAAGTCGTGTGAGCGGTTCGGTGCCGCGGGCCTGACCCGACGGGCGCGAGTCGTCTTTCGGTATTGCCGGATCGTGCACTCGGCCCAGTGGAGGTCGGCACGATGAACGAGGCTTTCAACGCGGTCGTCGAGGCCCTCGGGGATCGCGTCGTGTCGAACGACGGCACGCAAGTGGAGGCACGGTGCCCAGCTCACGAGGACCGCAACGCGAGCCTCGGCGTCGCAGTCGGCGACCGGCCGGGGTTATGCGTGATGAGTTGCCGTGCCGGATGCTCGACGCCTGACGTGCTGGCGGCGATCGGCATGACTGATCGGAATCTATTCGACAAGCACTACATCGGGGCGTCGTCACTCGTGACCGTCACGAAGCCCGCCGTCGCCGTGAAGACGAAGAAGCCTAAGACGATCCACCAGACGGTCGAGAGGGCCGGCGAGGCCTCCCTGTGGAGCGTGAAGCAACGGAACGCCGGCGCGATCCTCGCCGCGACTCACCTGTATCACTCGGCAGACGGTAAGCCGTTCGGGGCCGTGTTCCGGTTTCACTACGGCGACCGCGAGAAGGTATTCAGCCAGGCGACGGCGACACCGTCGGGCGGATGGATCACGAATGCCGGCGATCAGCTCTGGCCGCTGTTCAATCTGCACGAGCTGCCGACGACCGGCATCGTCACGATTCACGAGGGCGAGAAGGCCGCGATCGCGGCCGAGGCCCTCGGGCTGATGGCGACGACCAGCCGCGGAGGAGCGAAGAATCCCGGCGGCACCGACTGGTTGCCGCTCGCGGGCCGGGAGGTCGTGATCTTGCCCGACAACGACGAGTCTGGCGAGAAGTATGCCGTCGAGGTGGCGAGCATCCTATCGCGGCTCGACCCGCCGGCCGTCGTGCGGATCGCTCGCGTGCCGGGACTCCCGCACAAGGGCGACGTGGCCGACCTGCCGGCCGCCACCGACGACGAGCTGCTCGACGCCAGGCGGATCGTGGCCGAGGCAATGGACAACGCGGAGGAAGTCGGGAAGACGACTGCGATCAGAGCTGCCGGCATCGAGAACGCGGCCATCGTCACCGACCGGCGGACGTGGAACGACACAGGCCTCGGGCTGAGAATCATCCAGGAGGCGGCGGGCCGGATCCGCTGGGTCGTCGATCGCGGAATCTGGGTCCGCTGGAACGGCAAGCACTGGGAAGACGATCACCACTCCGGCGAGGCCCAGCGGATCGGCAAGGTCGTCGGCGGGAAACTGTGGGACGAGCTGCACCAGGCAGGTCCGAGTGCCCCGATGCCGCTCGTGCGGTTCGTGATGAACACGAAGAACCGGCGATCCATCGACGCGGCGATCGCGATGGCGAAGTCGGAGCCCGCCGCGGAGATCAAGTCGGACGCGTTTGACGCCGACGCCGACCTGCTCAACGTCGGCAACGGAATCCTCGACCTGCGGACACGGAAGCTGCGGCCACACGATCCGGCCGCGATGCTGACGAAGCTGGCCGGGGTCGACTACGACCCCGCGGCGACCTGCCCTCGGTGGCTCGCATTCCTGGAGGCTGTGACCTGCGGCGACGCCGACCTCGCGGGATTTCTCCAGCGGTCGTTCGGGCTGGCCCTGTCGGCAGACCAGAGCGAACAACGGCTATGGATCCATCACGGCGAAGGGTCGAACGGTAAAGGCACGGCGCTCGCGGTTCTTCATCGCGTGTTCGGCACCTACGGCGGCCCGGCCCCCGTCGAGATCCTGCTCTCCCGTCGACATGACGGCGACCGAGAGATCGGCGTCGCGAAGCTGGCTGGCAAGCGGCTCGCGTTCGCCCAGGAGGCCGACGACGGCGTGAGGCTATCCGAGGCCACGGTGAAGGCCCTCACCGGATCGGATCCGCTCACCGGACGATTCCTGTACCAGAACAACTTCGAGGTCATGCCGACGTGGCACCTGCACCTGGCGGTGAACGACAAGCCGAGCATCCGGGGAACCGATCACGGCATTTGGCGCCGTGTGACGCTCGTGCCGTGGCTCCACACGTTCGGCGAGGCCGAGAAGCGGCCGAGGGCCGTCGTCGAGGCCGAGCTGCTCGCGGAGGGCTCGGGGATCCTCAACTGGCTCCTCGACGGCTACCACGTATGGAAGGCCGACGGGCTCCGACCTCCGGCCGCCGTGACTGGGGCGACCAGCGAGTATCGGTCGGAGTCGGATAGCGTCCGAGCGTGGATCGCCGACGCATGCGCCGTCGAGGCTGGAGCGGCCTGCCCGGCCACTGACCTGTTCGTCGCCTATCGCGAGTGGTGCCGTCGGGCCGGCGACCGCGGCGTATCGCAGACGAAGTTCGGGAGGACCCTCGACGCCCTCGGCCACCACAAAGACCTGCCCAGGAGCGGACTGTATCGGGACCGCACGGTTCGCATGGGCCTACGGATCGTCCACCGTCACGACGAGGCGGACCTCGACGCGGACTCCTCGACCCCGATGGATCGGAGGTTCTGACCAATGGGGACAGTTGGGGACAGTTCGGGGTCGGATTCGACGAAGTTCCAAGAATCCATATATCGCGGCGCTACTTTGTCTGAGAGAGGGTCCAACTATCCCCAACTATCCCCAAACCGACTGTTTCGGCCGCAGGATCACGAAAACGACGCAATAGGATCGCGCCTGCGGGCCGATTGCCCTGCCGGTCGACAACTGACACCCCAACCACCACTACCCCGGAGGATCCCATGCTCACCGTGTTCCGGCCCGTGTCGATCGTGTTCGGCAGCGAGCGGCGGCTCCTGGAGCGATCAGGCTACACCTGCGAGGCCTGCGGTCGCCCTGTGGTCGCCGACCCCGACCGACGCGTCGAGCGGATCGACCAGGCCCGCGGCGACGCCGATCACAACGTCCGGATCGTTTGCGGCCGCTGTGCTGCCAGCGACCTATGCGGCGACGACGGATTCAACGTCACCGCAGCCGGCGACCGGCCGACGACCTGGAGGCCTCGACCATGACGATCGACTGGCGCGACGAGATCGAGGTCGCGGTCCGCGACGGCCTCACCTGTCGGCGCTGCGGGACGCCGCTGGTCGAGGAGCGCGACCGCGAGTTCGTGTTGATCGCCGCCGAGGCCGGCCAGGGCCTCGACAACGTGGCGCTAGTCTGCGGACGCTGTCGACGCGATCACGCCGACTGGCCGCAGCCCATGCCCGGCCCCGACGAGCGTGTCGAGACGGTGACGTGACCACCGCGACCACAACACCGACACCCCTCCCAGGTGGGGGTCTAAGTGAGGCTAAAACGGCCTAAAAGACCCCGTGTGCCAGCGCCGCGAATCTTTCCGGGAACCGCCCGACGTCCTTTGCCCTCTGGAGCCTCCACGATGACCCGTAAGCCTCGACAAACCGCCACTACTACTCCGACATCGCCAGCCGCAGGCGGCCGCCTACGCTTCTCGCCCGAAGCCCAAACGCTCTACGACCGGATCTCTCGCGAGTGGGAGTTGTCGCCCGCCGTCGAGGGCCTCCTCGCGCTAGCCTGCACGGCGATCACGAAGGCCGGCGAGTGCGAGTCGATCACGGCCGTCGAGGGGATGCACTGTCGCGACGCGAAGGGCTCGGTGAAGGCTCACCCAGCCGCGACGCTCGCCCGCGACTATCGCGGCCAGGCGGGCACGAGCCTGCAGCGCCTACTCGCTCACCTGGAGGGCCGCTGACCATGCCGAGGAAGATCCTGTCGAAGTGTGCCAGACGCGGCTCCGCCGGCGAGACGCTCGGTCAGGTCGTCGAGTTGAACCTCACCTGCGGCGACTGTTTCGGGCTGTGGGATCTCAACTCGCGCATCGAGTTCGCGAGGCCGTGGGCCGTGTTCGGCGACGAGATCTCGCGACGGTGGCGGGCCGCGTTCCCAGGCTCCAGGCCGTTCGCGCTCTATATCCTCGGCGAGATCCCGCCCGCAACCTGGAAACACGAATGGCCCGCCCTACGGCACCCGCTCCGGCGGATCGAGGGATGCACGGTCGAGATCGCCGACTGCGGATGGCGGAAAACGGAGCACGAGCTGCGACACCTGGACGACCTCGGTCTGATCGACGCGAAGGAACGACGCGACGCGGAGCGGAGGCTCGCGGCGATCGGGTGGAGCGACTACTCGCGATACCAGTCGATCGCCACCGAGTAGCCGCAGTTGAGGCGATTGACCCGCACGCTCGATCCGTTCGACTGAACACACGTTCGACATCGACACCAGGAGGGCCAACATGCCGACCACGACCGCATCCAAGACGACCAAGAAGCCAGTCAGCCCGGCGGAGTCGCTCCGCAACCTCAACCGCGACATTCTGAGGCAGTCCGCCGCAGACTGGCGGCGGTGGGCGATCGACCTGGCCAACGGCCAATCGGCCCCGGACGCTCGCGAGCTGCTCGCGGCCGCCTCGGCCCTCGACATCGGAGACGCGGCCGAGGCTCTCCAGGCCGACGCCGACGCGATCGTGGAAGTGAGGACCGCCGAGAACAACATCGAGCTATGCAGGCGGGCGACCGACGACCTACTTGATCCATGGGGAGGCCGCCTCGACAAGTTGGCCGACGCGATCACCAAGGCCCAGGCCGAAGTCGATCGTTTGAAGGCGATCCACGAGCAGGCCGAGGCCGGATGCAGTCGAAGTTTCTGGGTCGACCTGTCGCACCGACTGCGAGTCGGTCATCCGAGGGTCTGGTCGCACTACAACGACTCCATCAGCGCGAAGGGATCCTGACATGAACACGAACCACGAGATCGAGTTCGCCGCCGACGGCTCGCCCGTCGAACACGCCGACAACCGCGGCCGGGCCGGTGACGCCGCTCTACGCCACGCTCCTGAGTGGGTTCGTGACCGCCTGGCCCGTATCCGCGAGGAACGCGGTCACGATCACCAGGTCGAGACTCGTTCGGTCGTCGAACACGCGAGCGAGGATCGCGCTACCGCCGCCGTCACCCGCAGCCTGGCCCACGCCCCGGCCCACATCCGTCGGTCGGTCAACCTGGCCCGGCGACGCCGCGGGCTCCCCGAGATCGCCTCGCCTCGATCCGAGCCGACCGGCCCTGGGGTCTGGGTCGTCGACCGAAAGACCGGCCGACTCGTGCCAGCCTCCGCGGCCAGGACGATCGGCTCCTCGAGGTCGCCGGCCAGGGCGACGCCGACGAAGGTCGTCGAGAGAGTTCTGATTTTGCCCTGCCCGTCGTTCACCGACGCCCCGGCCCGGAACCTCGGCGCGATGCTGCCCGAGACGATCAGCCCGAGAGCATTCGGAGCGGCCGCTGATCTCAACCGCGAGAAGTCGTTCGACCTTCGGCTCGGTCACTTCGGAGCCCGGCTCGCGATCGCCGGCCAGGCCCTGAGGGCTCACGACACGCCGCATGGGCTCGTCGTCGAGTGGATCGTCGATCCGCGTATGCCAATGGCTCGTGAGGCCCGCGAGGCGATCAAGTCCGGGTGCGGCGTGTCTGTCGCCCTGAAGACTCACGAGTCGCGGACCATGCGACTGCCGTGGCCGACGACGACGGTGACCCGTGCGACCCTGCTACACGTTGCCCTCCTCGACGAGGACCGGCCCGCCTATCCGGCGGCCTGTGCGATGTCGTTCCCAGGCTCACGAGTCGGCAACGACGACGAGCTGCGGAGGCAGATCGACAAGGTCGTGGCCGAGTCTCGGTTCCGCTGGAGACGCTCCTCGTGACAACAACCAGACCCGAGGCCGTAGCCGCTGTCGTCCGAAAACTCTCCGCGGCCCGAGGCTACGGCCCGACGGTCTCGGAGATCGGCGACCAGCTGCGGCTCGATCCATCGGCGGCCCTGCGGGCTGTCCGCCAGGCCGAGGCCGCCGGCGTGATCGAGCGGCGACGCGGTTGTCCGCGAGCGATCCGGGCAGTCGATGCTCCAGGCAGACGACGGACCTGACGAACACCAGCCCGGCGGCCGCCTTCCACCGTCGGGCAGGTAGCGGCCGTGACGGGCGGCGATCTCACAATCGGCCGCCCGTCCGGTCGCCTACCGCTGCGGGCCGATGAGGCCGAGCGAGTCGCGGAGGGCTGCCCGTAGCGCGTGTCGAGTGGGGCGATTCGCTCCACCCACTGGGGCGAATCGCTCCGCCCACTGGGGCGAATCGCTCCACCCACTGGGGCGAATCGCTCCACCCACTGGGGCGAATCGCTCCACCCACTGGGGCGAATCGCTCCACCCCGCGATTCGGAGGCATTCCCGCCAAGAAGGTTACATACCCTTTTTTTGAGGGGATGCCCTCAATTTCGTTCTTGTCCGGGGAATTGGCACGGCACTTGCATGAGCACCGTGGCAGTATCCGAGCCGCGAATCGCGGGAGGGTGGCTTCGAAAATCTCCTTAGGAAGAAGGATCACGAGCATGAACCGTTATCAGAAGTCTCCCCTTCAACTCGCATTTGTCGCATCGGCAGTCCTTTCCGTTGTCGGTGTGTTCAACAACTCGGCCGCGTTTGGCCAGACGCTCACCCTCACCGAGCTCACGCGGTTCAACCTCAACGCCGCCGTTTTAGCGGCCACCGGCACGGCCGCGAATCCCAACTACATCGGCAACAACCCGTCGGCGGTCGCGTGGAACGGATCGCGTCTGTTTGTCGCTGGCATCAACAACGGCGCCACGGGAACCAACTCGCAAAACACCGGGGTCATCGAAGTCCTCAACACCAACACGACAGGAATCGTGTTTTCGACCGCGGTGCAGTACGGCACTCGCTTCGGCTTCCTCGCGACCCCCAATCAACGCGGCTACTCGGGATTGGCGATGCAGGGCAGTAGGCTCTTCGCGGCGTTCGACACGGGTTCGGTGCAAGTCAACGCGCTTCGTGGCTATGACATTGCGACGCAGACGACCGGCACTCTCTGGAGCAATTCGGGCCGCGGCGGCGCGGGCGTGGCGATTGATCCAGGCTACGTGGTAAGCGGCTCAAGCCAAGGAGGCAGTGGCGTTGGCTGGGGGACGTTCGGAGATGGCATCGCTGGATCATCGACGAGGCGAGGTTTGAATGACCCCGCGACTGGCGCCAGCATTTACGGGTTCAACTCGGGTACCTCGGCCCCGGTTCCCGCGGGGTTCATCTGGAACACCGGAGGATTGCCCCGCGATCTCAGTTTCGACCCAGACACGGGCGACTTGTACGGTCGAGCCAGCAACGCGGTCTGGAAGGCCGTCCGCAGCGGCTCCAACTCCGCGGGTACCCCGTCGGCGATCTTCGACGCGGGTGATGCAACGATCACCGCGGGCCAAAACATCGCGTTCATGAGCAACACGTCTGCTGCGGGCGACCTGCTGGCCTTCAACCTGAAGGACGGTTTTTCCGGCGGGACCTTCCAAGACTATGTGCGGCTCTCCGACACCAGTGGAGCGGTGCAGTCCACGACGTGGAATTTTCTCGGCGGCACATCGCCCACGTCCACGAACGGCTACTACGACTTTGCCTACGACATCACGAGTCAGACGCTCGCCGTCGTTGATGCCTCGAATCTCCGCGTCTCGATCTTCGGTTTTGGAGCCCCCGCACCTGATACCCAACTCACCTGGGCGGCGGACGGGGTCAACTCCGGCGGCACCGGCACCTGGGACACTTCCTCGACGACGTGGATCGGCGCCTATGGACCGTCTGTCTGGCAGCCGCAGGCAAACGCCTTGTTCAGCGGCACGAGCGGCGGCACGGTGACGGTCGCGGCGGGGGGCGTGAGCATTGGCCGCGGCCTGTCGTTCTCGGCTAACGGCTACACCGTCGCCGGTGCGGCGATCTCGCTCACGGGCACGACGGCGTCGACCAACAACCTCTTCGTCGGCACCGGCCTCAGTGCCACGGTGAACGCGAACCTCGCCGCCACGAGCGGCCTCTCGAAGTCTGGATCCGGCACGCTCGTCGTGGGCGGCACGATCAGCGGCGGTAACGTTGTCGTCGAGAACGGCACGCTGACGCTTGCGGCTGCAAATACATACACCGGCACGACCGTTGTGTCGGGAGGCACACTCGCCCTCCAGGGCGCTGGCAGAATCGGCACTGGTGGCTTGAACCTCGGCACGACCGGCAGTTCCGGCGCAGTCGATCTCACCGCCCTCACCGCCGGCACCTACTCGCTGCCCTCGACTGGCAACCTTGCTGGCGTGGGCACGATCACCGGCAACGGGAAGACGCTCGCCGTGCTCGGGTCGATGGCACCGGGCAACAGCGCCGGCACGATCACCGTCGGCACGGGCCTCTCGCTCAACCTCTCAAACTCCGGGAGCAGCGTGTTCGAGATCACAAGCCCTGCCTTCACCGCGGGAACATTCGACCTCGTGAACGGCGCGGGTAGCGTGGTGTTCGGCGGGATTCTCAACCTCGCCTTCAGCGGCGGCGCTTATGCCGAGGGCACGGACGTGCTACAGCTCTTCGCCAACACCGGCGGCCGCTCGGGCAACTTCTCGGCGGTGCATGCGACCGGCCTCGCGGCAGGGCAGTCTGCCTCGTTCAACCCGGCAACGGGCTTTATCACGGTCGTACCCGAGCCCTCGACGTGTGCATCGCTGCTCGCCGGTCTGGCCTGCGGCGGCTACTCGCTCTTCCGCCGTCGCCGCGCTCGTTGACCTGAGCCGCTGGCGGCATTCGTGATCTCACGCTGGGCAGGGCATCGCAAGGTGCTCTGCCCAGTGGTGTTTCTGGGCGGAACGATGAAGCCGGGCGAGTCGCGGAGGGCTGCACGGAGGGCGTGGCGAGGACGGGCGAGGGCGTGGGGTAGATCCCCGCTTGTGGCGGTTGGTACTCTTCGTCGACTCGTTTTGCGGATTGAAGTCTTAGGGGTGTTTTATGCGTATAGCGGCGATCGTAGTCTGTGCGGTAGGTACGGCTGCCGCGTTCTATTTTGTGGGTGCCGCGGCCAAGGTCTATTTTGCTGGCGGGAACATATCCGATGCGATTTCTGGCTTTTCGGCGAAATCGCCGGTGCCCGAAATGTGTCGCGATCAAGCAATGGACCTGTTGCAGAAGGGGGCCACAATTGTGGCGGCGGCAAACCAAGGGGTTGATCTCAAGTCTTTCAGCGCGAACCTTATCGCGTTCAAGGCGTCCTACAACTTGGCGAAGGGACTCTGGCCTTCAAATGTCCCATCAACTGCCACTCAAACAAACCTTGATCGTGCTGTCAAAGCCTGGGATGCCGCTTTGCAGTGTTTGAACTTGCGCGAAAAAGGCGGGGGCGGGCGAGTGTACGAGGGAGGGGCGGAATGGGGGCTGATAGCGAGCCTCACAGACAACGGGAAAGGTGTAAAGGTTCGAGCCGAGGAAGAGGGGGCGAGGAAAGGCAAGCGGTATATTTGGCTCGATGAAGCGCTGGCATCAAGGCTGTTACTTGAGGGGAATATTTGTTTTGAGAAAGGAAAGATTGAGTTGTTCAAGCTGCTGCCTCAAGCCAAATGAGGCTGCGAGCCGCAGAACGCTGCCGAGCGGCAGGCCCGAACCGCTCACCGTGGCCTATGGGCCGACAAGGCTCCCGTGCCGCCGTGGGAGTGGCGGGCCAGCGATAAGGGCCGCAAGGGCGAGGCGGCGGGGACGCGGTAGGTGGGGCTGGCCGGTGGCCGCCGGCTGCGGCGTCGCGACCTCGAGGCCAGGGGCCGGCGAGGCTACCAGAGTCTTCGCCGTTTGTTCGCCGTTTGCGCGTCGCCACGGCGCGACTCTTGCAACAAATGCAACGGGTCGGTCATCATGGATTCGCCTGATTCACGATAGGGAGCACGTTTCACGAATCACGCCAGCGGGCGTTCACACCGTAGAGGTCACAGGTTCGAATCCTGTGTTGCCCACTGGTCGATTGGTTCGTGAAACCAAGCGTGCACCGCAGGGGCGGTGCCCACCGCTGAGCTTCCTGATCAGGAAGCG
>JBIKNV010000045.1:0-11617 GCA_044358475.1 Pirellulales bacterium
ACGCCGCTGACCTGCTGCTCGATCGGGGCGGCGATCGTGTCGCGCACGAGCTCGGCATTTGCCCCGGGATAGACGGTGGACACCTCGATCGTGGGCGGCGTGATGTCGGGATACTGGGTGGTGGGCAGCGTGAGCGCGGCGACGCCGCCGCAGAGCACCAAGACGATGGAGATCACCGACGCGAAGATCGGCCGCTCGATGAAGAAGCCTGCGATCATCCGGTCACCGCTCCCCTTCGGGGGCCACGCGTTGCAGCCGGTCGCCGAGCCGCGCGAGGATCTCGTAGAAGACCGGCGTCAGGAAGATACCGAAGAGCGTCACGCCGATCATGCCGGCGAAGACCGTGATGCCCAGCGACCAGCGGAGTTCGGCTCCCGCGCCCCGGGCCAGCACCAGCGGGAGGACGCCCAGAATGAAGGCCAGCGACGTCATCAGGATCGGCCGCAGCCGCAGCCGGCTGGCCGTGGCCGCGGCCGAGCGGGCGTCGTGCCCCTCGGCCTGGAGCTGGCGGGCAAACTCCACGATCAGGATCGCGTTCTTGCTGGCCAGGCCCACCAGCACCACGAGCCCGACCTGCGCCAGGATGTCGATCGGCAGCCGCGCCACCACCAGCCCCGCGACCGCCGCCAGCAGGCACAGCGGCACGACGAGGATCACCGCCAGCGGCAGCGACCAGCTCTCGTAGAGCGCCGCGAGCACGAGGAACACGAGCATCACGCCCAGGCCCAGGAGCACGGCCGCCGTGTTGCCCGCCGTGATCTGCAGCAAGAACACCTCGGACCATTCGTAGGAGAAGCTCTCGGGGAGTTGGTCGCGGGCCGCCGCCGCCACGCGGTCGATCAGCACCGAACCGCCCTCGAAGGGGTTGGGGATCCCGGTGATCGGGGCGGCGGGATAGAGGTTGTACCGCATCAGGATGGCCGGCCCCATCGACTGTCGGACGGTCATCACGGTCGCCAGCGGCACCGTCCGCCCGTCCCGGCCGGCCACCTTCAGTTCGCCCAGGTCCTCGAGGCGACTGCGGAAATCCTCGTCGGCCATCAGCTTCACCTGCCAGGACCGACCGAAGCGGCTGAAGTTGTTGACGTAGATGGACCCCACGTCCATCTGCAGCGCGGCGAAGACCGACGATACGGGGATGCCGAGCGATCGTATCTTGTCGCGGTCGATGTCGAGAAAATACTGCGGGGAGTCGGCCCGATAGTTGCCGACGACGAACGGCAGCTTCCACCCTTCCATGGTCGCCACGAGCTTCCCGCTCGCCTCCTGCATCACCTGCGGCCCCATGCTGCCGCGATCCTGCAGGTAGAACTTGAAGCCCCCCGCCATACCCAGCCCCTTGACCGGCGGCGCCGGATAGACGCCCACCTCCGCATCGGGAATCTCCCGCCGGCACCGCTCGCGGACGGCGCGGATGATGCCGAACATCGAGGTCTCGGTGGTCTGCCGATGCTCGTACTCGTCGAGCATCAGAAACAGCGAGCCCCAGTGGGGGGCGTTGGCGTTGTAGAGGAGCGACATCCCCGCGATGGTGAAGGTGTCGGTGATGCCGGGCACCGACCGGGCCAGCGCGTCGACCCGGTCCAGCACCTCACTGGTGCGTTGCACGCCCGCCCCGTCCGGCAGCTCCACCGTGGCGATCAGATACCGCTGATCCTGCAGCGGCACGAACCCCTGCGGATACCACGCGAAGATCCGCCACGTGACCAGTACCAGGGCGAGGTAGGCGAGCATCACCAGCCGCCCGCGTCCCAGGAACGCCTCCACGCCCCGCGCGTAGCCGGCGCTGACCGCATCGAACAGCCGGTTGAAGCCCCGGAAGATCGGCCCGAGCACCAGGCTGAGCGACCGCTCGACCGGATCGGGCGGCGCATCGTGGGGCCGCAGCAGGATCGCTGCGAGCGCCGGGGAGAGCGTGAGCGAGTTGACCGCCGAGAGAATCGTGGAGATGGCGATCGTGAGGGCGAACTGCCGGAAGAACAACCCGGTGACACCGCCGATGAAGGCGCAGGGCACGAACACTGCTGAGAGCACGGCCGCCACGCCGATCACCGGGCCGGTGACCTCGTCCATCGCCTTCTCCGCCGCGGCGTGGGGATCGAGCCCCTGCTTGATCCACCGCTCGACGTTCTCGACGACCACGATGGCATCGTCGACCACGATGCCGATTGCGAGCACGAGGCCGAACAGCGACAGCGTGTTGAGGCTGAAGCCCATGGCGGCCATGGCGGCGAAGGTGCCCACGATGGCCACCGGCACGGCGACGAGCGGGATCAGTGTCGCCCGCCAGCTCTGCAGGAAGAGCAGTACCACCAGCGCCACGAGCACGATCGCATCGCGGAGCGTCTTCACCACCTCCAGGATCGACTCGGTGATGAAAGGAGTCGTGTCGTAGGCGATCACGTACTCGAGCCCGACCGGGAACCTCGTGGCGAGCTCCTTCATCTTCGCCTGCACCGCCCACGAGCATTCGAGCGCGTTGGTGTCGGGCAGCTGGAAGACGGCCAGCCCCACGACCGGCTGACCGTTGTAGCGGCCGGCCTGGTCGTATCCGGCCGCCCCCAGCTCGATCCGGGCGACGTCCCGCAACCGCACCGCGGGCGTGCCCATCACCGACGCATCGGCACGGAGCACGATGGCGCCGAACTCCTCGGGCGTCGAGAGCATCCCCGTGGCGGCCACGGCGAGTTCGAACTGCTGGCTCGCGGCCGTTGGCGGCTGGCCGCTGATCCCGCCAAGCACCGGCACGTTCTGCGCCGCGATCGCGTCACGGGCGTCTTGGGAGGTGAGCCCCCGTGCGGCGAGCTGCTCGGGGTCGAGCCAGATCCGCATCGAGTAATCGCGTTGGCCGAGGAGGAGGATGTCGCCGACGCCTGGGCAGCGGAGCAGCTCGTCGCGGAGCTGCACCGTGGCGTAGTTGCTCATGAACAGGTCGTCGTACCGCCCGTCGGGCGAGATCAGGTCGACCGTCATCAGGATGTCGGGCGACCGCTTCTTGATGCTCACGCCCTGCTTCTGGACGACGGAGGGCAGGAGCGGCATCGCCAGCTGGACACGGTTCTGGGTCTGCACGAGCGCGAGGTTGGCGTTGGCTCCGACCTCGAAGGTCAGCTGCAGCACGTAGGAACCGTCGTTGGTCGCCTGCGACTGCATGTAGAGCAGCCGATCGACGCCGTTGACCTGCTGCTCGATCGGGGCGGCGATCGTGTCGGTCACGACCGCGGCGTTGGCCCCGGGATAGGAGCAGTAGACCTGCACGATCGGCGGGGCGATCGGTGGAAACAGCGAGATCGGCAGCGACAAGAGGCTCACGCCACCGGCCAGCGTGATGACGATCGAAATCACGGCCGCAAAAATCGGCCGGTGGATGAAGAATCGCGAGATCACCGCGGTGCCTCACCCGGGGCCGGCAGTGACTCAGCGGCCGGCGAAGGCAGCCGAGACGCTGCGGGCGGGGGCTCGGTGCCGGACTTCGCCGGTGGAGCGGCGGCCTCGTCGGGCACGACGAGACTCGCGAGGTCCAGGCTGCTCTCGGGGGCGGCCGTCGGCTTGACCGGCTTGCCCTCCCGGCACCGCTGCAATCCCCGCACCACGATCCGGTCGGCCGTCGTGAGCGGCCTCGTGGAGTCGGTGGCCGCCACCGCGATCCACGTTCCCAGCTTTTGGCCGACGGTCACCTCGCGGGCCGACACCACGTCGCCATCGCCCACCGTCCAGAGGATCTTGCGGTCCTGGTTGCTGCCGACCGCGACCTCGGGCACGAACAGCCGCTCGACGGCGTCACCGAGCGGCAGCCGCACGCGCGCGAACATGCCCGGCCGGAACAGCGGCGGCCGCGGAGCCGCGGGATCCACGGAATAGGGGTTGTCGAGCCGGCCGCGCATGGTGATCGTGGCTGTCTTCGAGTCGATCTGGTTGTTGAGGAAGTCCACCCGGCTGCGATACGGATACGTGCGGCCTACGTCGTCCACCAGCCCCAGTTCGACCTCCGTCTCGTTGCCGCCGACACCGGGCCCGCGGCCCGATTCCCGGGCATGGCTCATCAACCGCACGAGCGTCGGCTCGTCGACGTTGAAGTAGACGAAGATCGGGTCGATCGACACGATCGTGGTCAGCGTCGTCTGATCCTGATTGATGAGGTTGCCGACCTGGATCTGGGTGCGACCGATCTGGCCGGCGATCGGCGCCGTGATCGAGCAGAACTCGACGTTCAGCCGGGCGGCCTCGTGCTGCGCCCGCGCCGCCGCCAGGGCGCCGGCGTTTTCTTCGAGCTTCGCCCTGTAGCTGTCGAACTCCTGCTGGCTCGCCGCCCCCTTGGCGACCAGCTTCTCGTAGCGATCGATCTGCACCTTCAGGAACCGCTGTTCGCCGAGCAGCTGCTCGATGGTGCCGGCAGCCTCGTCGAGGCGGGCCTTGGAGGGGCGGACGTCGATCTCGTAGAGCGGGTCGCCCTGGGCCACGAACTGGCCGTCGCGAAACGCGACCTTGGTGAGATACCCGGTGACCCGGCTGCGGATCTCGACGACCAGCTCGGCCTCGAGCCGACCGGTGATCTCCAGGTATTCTGGAACGCTCGCAGGCCTCGGACTCGTGACCACGACCTCGGATGCCACCGCCACCTGCGTCACCGGCGGCGGCCGGCGACAGCCAGCCACGGTAAGACCGAGAGCGACGACCGCCGTGAAAATCGGCAGGCTCACGACCGGTTTGAGGAAACATCGCATTGTCGCGGCGGCTCCCGTATCAAGCACC
This sequence comes from Pirellulales bacterium, assembly GCA_044358475.1. Lineage (GTDB taxonomy): Bacteria > Planctomycetota > Planctomycetia > Pirellulales > UBA1268 > CACORA01. The sequence goes on from JBIKNV010000045.1 coordinate 4,753, forward strand.
GGTAGACCTGCCGGCGACGCCCAGAAGTGTACCCTGTCGCCGGGTTGTTCGACGGGGGGCGTGGGGATGTTGCGGGATCTGCTGGAAGCCCGCCTGAAGCTCCATGGTGCGTGGCGTCGGCTTCGGGATCGGCTTGTCGGCAGTTCTCCCGTGATCGACATCCACAGCCTCTGACGGCATTCCATGCCACGGTGCGGACGGCCCACGAGAAGAGCGGTTTCAAGGCCCGTCTGCGCCGACGAGAACACTCCGGCCTTGAGCCTTGGTAGGCAGCTCCTCGGCACCTTCACGATCGGGCCGCATCCAGCCCCATCAGTCCCGGCTGTTGCTCCTGATGATCCGCCACACTCGGCCGATGTCTGACGCGTCACGAACCCCGGCCGACGTCGGTCGCCACGCGGCTCGAGAAAATCCAGAGCGGTTCCCAGTAGGCCGTGAGGGCCTCGCGGGCAAGCGCCGCCGACTCGACGACGTAGCCGAACTCCTGCAGGTTGTGCGGGTAGAGGTTGTCGGAGCCGATGTGGAATGCGAGCTCGTCTACCATCCAGAACTTCGCGTGGTTGATGATCTTGAGTTCCATTCCGTCGTACAGCCAGCGGTCGCCGGATGACGAGAGGCGCAGCGGCGCGAGCTGCAGCCGCCCGGTGAGCGACCGATCGCCGATCGCGCGGCGCATCTCCGCCTCGATGTCGTCGAGCGTGGTGCCGAAGGAGTAGGGCCCGCCGGCGGCGGTCTTCGCACCCGGCTCGCTGAGCACCATCTGCACGGTGACGCTCCGGGCGGGATCAGTGAGCACGTCGGCGAGGGCGGCCACGACGTCGGCCGACCAGAAGTTGACGCCTTCCCAGTGAAACCCAAAGTCCATCTGGCTGATCCGGATGCTCGACCGGGCCTGCCGAAACGCGATCGCCGCGATCGCCGCGCCCACGCTCGCCACGCGCGGGTCGGCGATCACGCCCGTGCCCAGGCGGCCGACCGCGAGCGCGGGAATCGACCCGCTGGGTGGTGCTGCGAGCGCGACCGGCGGCGGCGGTCCCGCCGGCTCGAGGAAGCCGCCGGCCCAGCGGATCGTGTGGAGGCTGCCGATCTCGGAAGGCGTGGCCAGCTGCCGGCCAGCCCAGTCCCAGAGCAGGTCGAGAAACGCATGGGCCTCGCCGGCGGCAGGGCCCACGACGCGGGCGGAGAGGTCGTGCACCGGCGCGAAGCCGAGGTAATCCGCATGCCAGAGGTTGTGGCCGCCGACGATCGCCTCGCGGCCGTCGGCCGCCACGATCTTGGCGTGGTTCCAAGACGGCCGCTTCTGGTCGTTCGAAGTTTCCATCCGGCAGGCGTGCAGCCGCAGCGGGCTGGCGTTAGGCAGGTCGGCCGTGAGGTCGCGGATCGCGGCCTCGAAATCGGCGTCGGTCTGCGACACGAACCGATGGCGGCCATACATCAGCCTGACCGTAAGCGGCTGGCCGCGGCGGCCGGCCCGGGCCAGCCCGCGCCGAATCGCCGCCGCGAACTCGCCCGAGGCAAACGGCTCGAGCGACGCGATGTCGACGAGTCGCTCGGCACCGGCGATCGTCTCCTCGATGGCGGCAAGAAAACGGCCGCTGGCAGGCGGCAGCGAAGCCGGGCCTCCGGCGGCGAGCCAATAGGAGTTGTCGGCAGGATCGTGCCCCCACAGGTCGGGCGTCTGCAGGATCTCGAAGCGGTCGAGCGTGGTTCGGGCCAAGAGCCCGGGCAGGCCTCCATCGGGAGGCGCACCGAGCGCAGCCAGGCAACTGGATATGATCGTGGCGTTCATGGACGTCCGTTTGTGTCTTGTCGCCCGCGTCGAGCCTACCGTCTCGGCTTCCCCATGACATCCCACCGCCCGACGGCCACGATCTTCTTTATCCTGATGGCGGTGCTCATCGACATGATCGCCGTGGGCGTGATCATGCCGGTGCTGCCGGCGCTGGTGGGGAGCTTTTCCGACTCGAAGGCCGACAATGCCTTCTGGTACGGGGTCGTTGCCTGCAGCTTCGGGGCCGCCAACTTCATCGGCGCACCGATCCTGGGGGCCTTGTCGGATCGGTTCGGCCGCCGGCCAGTGCTGCTGACGAGCTTCTCCGTGATGGCCGGATGCCTCCTGCTTACGGGGCTGGCCCGGTCGCTTCCGGTGATCGTGGCCCTGCGGTTTTTGAGCGGCTTCTCACAGTCGAACGTGGCCATCGCCCAGGCGGCGGTCGCCGACGTGACCGAGCCGGCCCTGCGGGGCCAACGGTTCGGGCTGATCGGGTCGATGGTAGGGCTGGGGTACGTCCTCGGCCCGGTGCTCGGTGGACTGCTCGGTGCCATCGATCTGCACCTGCCCTTCTTCGTGGCCGGGGGCTGGCGGCGGCCAACGCGGCCTTCGGCCTGTTCGTGATGCCGGAGACGCTGCCTTCCAAAGATCGCAGGCCGCTTGCCTGGCAGAGGCTCACGCCGTTCTCGTCGATCTCCGATCTGGCCAGCCTGCGCGGCGTCGGGCCGTTGGCGGTGGTGCTCACCCTGGCCTACCTCGCGCAGTTCATCCTCCCGGCCACCTGGGCGCTGATGATGAAGTTCAAATTCGGCTGGGGGCCGCGGGAGACCGGCTGGTCGCTGTTCGCCTACGGCTTCATGCTCGTTGTGTCCCAGGGGTTCCTGATCCGGTTCGTGCTCGCGCGGCGGTCGCCACGGTGGCTGACCCTGGCGGGCCTGCTCTCCGCGTCGCTGGCCTTCGTGGCCTACGGCCTCGCCTGGGCGCCCTGGATGATCTACGCGGCGATCGGCGCCAACGTGCTCGGCTTCATGTGCGGCCCGGCGATGACGACGCTCGTCTCGCAGGCGGCCGGCGGCGGGTCACAGGGACGGGTTCTGGGATCGCTCGCGGCCCTCAGCAGCGTGGCGGCGGCGGTGGCCCCGGCGATCGGCTCGGGACTGCTCGTGGCCGTGTCGGGATTCCCGGCCGACGACTGGCGTCTCGGGGCCCCGTTCTACGCCAGCAGCCTTCTGCTTCTCGCGGCAGCGGCCGTCGCCGCATTCGTATTCCGCCGCCCGCAGGCCGATCCACCGCCCGCGACCTGACCACGCGTCAGCCGATCGTGGCCACGACGGGCTCGAGTTGGTGGACGAGTTCGGCCGACAGTCCGCCCGCGGCGATTGCGTCGTGGGCCTGCTTCCGCAGCGCGTCGACACACTCCTCGGGCGTGGCGTCGTCGGGCAGGTCGATCACCGCGTCGAGCGGCGTGGTGGAGTCGCCCGAGAGGAAGCGGACGAGCTGTGCGATCGAGACGAGCCGCGGATCGCCGGACTTCGCCGCCGTGGCATCGAGCAGCGTGCCGACCTGGGCGGCGTTGATGGCGAGCCGCTGCTGCACCTTCGCCGCGGTGGCCGCCCGGAATCCGGGCTCCTGCGACAGTGCCTCGAAGCCCGCCGCATCGATTACCAGCACCTCGACCCGGTTCGGCAGTTGCGAGACGACAGACGCCACCGCGGGCCTGTTCCGCCACATGCCGATCTCCCCGAAGACAGTCGGGGCCGCGAGCGTGGCCACCTCTCGGGGCTGGGCTTCGTCCGGCACCGCCTGCAGCACGCACAGCGGCGCCGTCGCGGAGAGAATCACGTACATCTCGTAGACCGGCTGGCCTTGGCGGATGAGCGGCTCGCCGGCGGCGAGCTCGATGGTCCGCCGCTCAAACAACGGCTCGGTGCCGCGGCTCGAGTCGAGGGCGTGCAGCAGGATCGCCCCGATCAGCCGGTCGGTGGTGTCGTGGGTGCCGGCGGCGACGTACGCGGCGTGAAGCGCGGCCACATCGGAGCGCTGCCAGAGCAGCGCGCGGTCCTTCGAGCGGTTGCGCAGGCCGCTCTCGCGGGTCGTGCCGCGGAGCCGGCGGCGCCACTCCTGCCGCTGCGTCTCGAGCTCGGCGTCGGGCTCGGCCGGAAACAGAAACGACTCCGTCTCCGCGTCGAGGTGCCGGCGGACATGACCGAGGACCGTCTCGTCGGCCATCGCCGCCGTCAGCGGCACGATCCGCCGGGCAATCTCCTGGGCCATCCGCCGCACCCGCGGCGAGACGGGCCGCGCCCGCAGATGCCGGTCATACGCATCGCGAAACCGCTCGTGGGCGGCCAGCCCGCGGGGAATCCGCGCGAGGCCCGTGAGCCCCGCCAGCTGGTAGAGGATCGCGCAGAAGATCTCGCCGACGGCGCGGCCGCCCGGGCTGTCGGGCGGCAGGCCACACGTGGCCAGGCCGCGACGGATCGCCTCGACGAAGGAGGTCGCCACGTAGGCGTAGTCGGCCTCGTAGCCGTCGCGCACACGGACGCCGTCACCATCCGTCACGACCACGCCCGCCACACGATGCCGCAGGTTCACGATCCGGATCAGCTCGGCGAACTCCACCGAACCGCGGCGCAGCAGGAAGCCGCCCCGGAAGAAGTCGCCGGTGCCGAAGATCCGATCCCCCGCACGGATGTGACCCTCGTTGCGGTAGGAGGTGGTCACGATCGACCCGACCAACAGCGAGCGGTAGATGCCGGCCCAGGCGTAGCCGAGCATGTCGAGAATGTACGTCCCGCGATGCACCCAGAGATTGCGGGGCGTGCAGAACTGCCGAAGCAGAATCCGCGTGGCGTCCGCCCGGACCTCGTTCCAGTCGGCGTCCGACAGGGGCGAGAAGGCGACGATGTCATCCGCCACGAGAAAGTCGGAAAGGGTGCCTCGGCGAGTGCAGGGAGAGGGCATGTTGTGCGGGAGCAGAATAGTGTGGGTCAGCCGATGGTCGTGACGACCTGCTCGAGATACCGAATGAGATCCGGGGGGAGACCCCCCGCGGACACCGCCTCATCCACCTGCCGCCGAAGGGCCTCTACGCATTCTGCGGGAGTGGCGTCGTCGGAGAGGTCGATCACGGCATCGAGCGCGACGTGGGAATCTCCAGTGAGATAGCGGAAGAGTTGCGCGATCGAGGCCAGCCTGGCGTCACCCGTCCGGGCCGCCGTGTCCTCGAGCAGCGAGCCCGTGAGGGACGTGTTCAGCGCGAGCCGCCGCTGGACCTCGGCGGCGGTGGCCGCACGGAACCCCGGCTCCTGCTTCAGCGACTCGAACCGTTCGGCGTCGATCACCAGCACGTCGAGCCGATTGGGCTCACGGGAAAGCACGGTGGCCACAGCCGGCTGGCCGCGCCACATGCCGATCTCACCGAGCACGATCGGCGCGGCGAGCGTGGCCACCTGCCGAGGCTCCGCACCGGCCTCCGCGCGCCGCAGCACCACGAGCGGCGCCGTGGCGGAGAGCACGACGTACATCTCCCCCACCTGCTCTCCCTGCCGGATCAGCGCCTCGCCGGCGGCCAGGTCGATCGTCCGACGCTCGAGCGGGCGGTCGTCTTCGCCCGCGGCGTCGAGCGCATGCAGAAGGATCGCGCCGATGAGACGGTCGTCCGTGCTTTCGGAAGCCGCCTGCTCATAGGCCCGGCGGAGCGCGGCCACGTCGGGGCGGTTCCAGACGGCCTCGCGGGCTGCTGAGCGAGCCCGGATGCCCTCGATCGGCTTGCGGATGCTGAACCGCTGCCCCCACTCCTCCCGCTGCACCTCGAGGTCGGCACCGGGGCCATCCGGAAAGAGATAGGCGGCCGTCTCCGGATCCAAGTGGCGACGGACGTGGTTGCGGACCGTCTCGTCGGCGTACGACGCCGTGACCGGCAGGATCCGGCGGGCGATCTCGCGGCCCATCCGCTGCACCCGCGCCGACGCGGGTCGTTCTCTGAGATGCCGGTCGTAGGCATCACGAAACCGCTCGTGTGCGGCGAGATCGCGTGGAACGCGCCGCAGGCCCGTAAGGCCTGCCACTTGGTAGAGCACCGTGCACACCTGCTCGCTGAGCCTGCGGCCGCGCGGGCTCTCGGGTGGCAGTCCGCAGGCGGCCATGCCACGGCGAATCGCCTCGATGAAGGCGGTGGCGACGTAGGCATAGTCGGCCTCGTAGCCGTCGATCACGCGGTAGCCGCCGTCGGCATGCGGCACCACCACGCCCGCCACGTGATGCCGGAGGTTGACGATACTGGCGATCTCGCGGAACTCGGCAGACGAGCGGGGGAGCGCGAACCCGCCCCGAAAGAAATCGCCCGTGCCCTGAATCCGTTCACCGGCGCGAAACAGTCCCTCGTTGCGATACGACGTGGCGACGATCGAGCCGACCAGGAGCGTGCGGTAGATCCCGCCCCAGGCAAAGCCGAGGGCATCGGCCACGAACCGCCCGCGATGCACCCACAGATTGCGGAGCGTGCAGAACCGCCAGGCGAGCGCGCGGCCGGCGACCCGCCGGATGGCGTTCCACGCTTCATCCGTGAGCGCGGGCAGCGGGACGATGTCCTCGGGGGCGAGGAATTCCTCGAGCGTGCCGGAGCGCGGGCGATTCGAGGCGGATGGAGAGGCGGACGGAATGGTCTTCATTCACACGAGCAGGGGTTGTGCGATACGATGCGGGCTCGGGTTGTCTTTCCTCCAGCCGGCGCAGAACGAAGTGATTCTGATCGAACGTCGTTCCGTAGTGCAACGCGACACGAAAGGTTTTGGATGCCGAGCATCCTCACGCGGCTGATCGGCGGCGATCTCGCCGCGCTCGCCGCGGATCCTCTCGGCGAGTTCGTCCGCCGCTCACGTCAGGGAGGCGTGGTGCCGCTCAAGATCGGGCTCGCGCGGGGGCACCTCGTCTCCGATCCGGCGATTGTCCGCCACGTGCTGCTCGACAACATCGACAACTACGACAAGCACACGCCCGCCTTCGACGCCGTTCGCATCGTGCTCGGCAACGGCATGCTCACGAGCGGCGGCAGTTTCTGGAAGCGGCAGCGGCGGATCGCCCAGCCCGCCT
>JBIKNV010000401.1:0-3316 GCA_044358475.1 Pirellulales bacterium
GGTGATGCGGCGCTCACGCCCTGCCTCGGCGCCTCGGGGGCGATCTCGGGAGTGCTTGGCGCCTACCTCGTGCTTCATCCGCACCGTCGTGTGAGCGTGATCCTGCTGCGGCTGATGGTCGATGTGCCGGGCTACGTGGCGGTCGGGATCTGGTTTCTGTTTCAGATCGTGAGCGGCTTTTTTGATGCTCAGTCGGGCGGTGGGGGAGGTGTGGCCTATTCCGCCCACGTGGCCGGCTTCGTGGCGGGCATGATCCTGGCGAAGCCAATGAGCCTCGGCCACGTGCGGGACCAGTCCGACCCGATGATGGTGTTTCGACGGCGGGTTCCCTGACGGTCGCGGCAGCGGAACGCTATGATTCCGCTACTCGCTCGGAGACGGGCACAGAGGAGCAGACCCCATGATCAAGCGGATTCTCGTCGGGCTCGGCACGAGCCACACTGCCGTCTCTGTGGCGGAGCACGCGGTGGAACTGGCCAGCACGTTCGGAGCTGAACTCCTGGGACTGGCCGTCACCGACCCGCTGCGGCTGGAGTGGACCGGCCCGCGGCCGATCGGTGTGGGTGTGGAGGCGATGACGTCGCAGCTGCGGCAGCAGCGGTTCGAGAAGGCCCAGGCCGACATCGCCGCTGCCGAGGCCAAGTTTGCCGATCGCTGCATCGCCGCCAACGTGCCACATCGCATCGCGGAGCGGACGGGCGACCCCTTTGAAATCGCCGAAGATCTTGTCAGGTATCACGACATGTGCGTGTTTGGACTGCGTGGGCTCTTCGAGCATGACGTCGTGCCCGAGCCGCTTGACGCCCTCGAGCGGCTCGTGGCCAGCGGCGTGCGGCCGATCCTGGCGGTAGCCGAGCGGTACCGGACGATCCGTCGTGTGCTCGTCGCCTACTCCGGCTCGCTCGAGAGCGCTAAAACCTTCAAGAGCTTTGTGCAGTCTGGACTGTTCGCCGACGCTGCCGTGCGGGTGGTCCACTTCGGTGCCGACACCGCCACGGCCCAGCGGCGGCTGGAGTCGGTCGCCGGCTATTTCCAGGCGCACGGCCGTACGGTCGATACCGACTTTGCCGGCGGCGACCCGGCTTCCGAGATCGTGCCCTATGCCCAGCAGTGGGGGGGCGACCTGATCATCGCGGGTAACAGTGCCAAAAATCTGCTCCTGCGGCGGCTCTTCGGCGAGACGGCCCTGAAATTGCTGCGGGACAGCCCGCTGCCGCTCTATCTGTCGCAGTAGTGGGCGGTTTTTCCGAGGGTCTGCCAGCGGCTGATTGGCCCGGCCCTGTCTGCCGACTATGAATAAAGAGTCTTCGGAGGCACTCACGCCATGGTTGGAACGACAGTCGAGCGGGTAGAGGTGGTCGTCGTCGGTGGCGGGCCGGCCGGTGCCACGGCGGCTGCGGTCGCGGCCCAGCGGGGCCGGCGGGTCGCGCTCTTCGAACGGGAACGATTCCCACGGTTTCATGTCGGCGAGTCGCTGATTCCCGAAACGTTCGGTGTGTTCGAGCGGCTGGGAATGCTCGACGCCATGCGGGGCAGCCGGTTCGTCGAAAAGCACTCGGTCCAGTTCGTGAATGAACGGGGAATGCTTTCTGAACCATTTTATTTTTCTGACCACAGGCCGCGCGAAAGTTCGCGGACCTGGCAGGTGCGACGGAGCGAGTTCGATGAGATGATGCTCCGCAACGCCGCCCGGCTTGGCGTTGATGTGCACGAGGGCTGCCGTGTGCTCGAGGTGCTCTTCGACGGCTCCGGCAGCGGGGCCCGGGCCCGTGGTGTGCGCGTGCAGGATGAGGCTGGCCTCGTTCGCACGGTGGAGGCCGACGTCGTCGTCGATGCGAGCGGGCAGGGGGCGATGATCCAAAGTCGGCTGGGCTTGCGGGACTGGGATCGGGAGCTCAAGAAAGCGGCGGTGTGGAGTTACTGGAAGGGCGCCTCCCGTGGCACGGGCCGCGACGAGGGGGCCACCCTCGTGCTGCAACTCGACGAAAAGCAGGGATGGTTTTGGTACATCCCGCTGCACGACGACATCATGAGCGTGGGCGTCGTGGCGGGCCACGATTATCTCTTCAAGAATCGGGCCACGAAGGACAGCGACGCGATCTACCGGGAGGAGATTGGGCGCTGCCCGGGCCTCATCCCACGGCTGGAGCAGGCGGAGATGATCGAGCCGGTGCGGGTGGCGAAGGAGTATTCGTATCGGTCACGGCAGGTGGCCGGCGAGGGGTGGGTGCTCGTGGGCGATGCCTTCGGATTTCTCGATCCGCTCTATTCATCGGGGATCCTCTTGGCCCTCAAAAGCGGCGAACTGGCCGGCGATGCGGTGGCCGACGCCCTCGAGGCCGACGACACGTCGGCGGATCGACTGGGAGGCTGGGCCCCGGACTTCATCCGCGGCATGGAGCGGATGCGGCGGCTCGTGGTCGAGTTTTACGATGGCTTCAACTTCGGGAAGTTCGTCAAGCGGCATCCGCACCTCAAGGGGCACATCACCGACATGCTGATCGGTGATCTCTTTAACGAACGGGTCGACGAGATCGTGGCCCCGCTCGACGAGATGCGCCGCGAGGAAGAGCAGGCCCGATCCGCCGCGGCCGCGGGTGGCTGACACCGATTTGGTGGCGGCCGTTTCTCCGTATGCTGGGAGGGTATGAGCCCATCCGCGCAAGCCTCGCCTTCTGATCCTGCGCTCGTCGACTTCGGCGAGGAGCAGAGCGGGGCCTTGGGTGGTGGTCGCAGGCTCGAACGGCTCGGCGGCATTCTCGTCGACCGGCCGCTCGTGCAGACGGACCTTCCGGCTCGCCGTCGTCGCGATGCCTGGGCCGAGGCGGCCGCGGTCTTCGGCCGTGATCGCAACGGAGAAGCGGCGTGGACGTTTCGCCGGCCACTGCCGGATCCCTGGCAGGTGCGGGTGCGACTCGTGCCCGGGGCCGATCAGGCCATCACGCTCGAGGTTCGTCCCGCACCGTCGGGCCAGGTAGGCATCTTTCTGGAACAGGTGCCCCAGTGGCAGTGGCTCTATCGCGTCGCGCCCGCGGGAGCGCGGCTGGTATCGCTCTTTGCCCACTCTGGTGCGGCGACGCTCGCCCTTGCCGCGGCCGGTGCGGAGGTGGTGCATGTCGATGCCTCGAAACAGGCCATTGCGCTAGCCCGTCGCAATGCCGCCGCCTCCGGGCTGGGAGAGTCGCCGATCCGCTGGATCTGCGACGACGCGCGGGCGTTCGTGGCCCGTGAAGTGCGTCGTGGCAGCCACTATGACGGGGTGGTGCTCGACCCGCCGTCGTGGGGCCATGGATCAAAAGGGCAGGCGTTTTCGATC
>JBIKNV010000152.1:0-6570 GCA_044358475.1 Pirellulales bacterium
CCAGCGACGACCAGACCAAACTGGGCGTCCTCAAGGCGTTGCTCCGCGACGAGGGTGTCTTCTCCGACCCGCAGATGAAGCTCCTGATCTTCACGGAGCACAAGGACACGCTCGACTACCTCGCCGGCGACGGCAAGGACGGCCGGCCGGTCGGCAAACTCCGGGAATGGGGCCTCACCGTCACCCAGATCCACGGCGGCATGAAGATCGGCGACCGCGACACGCCCGGCACACGCATCTACGCGGAGCGGGAGTTCCGGGAGAGCGCCCAGGTGCTAGTCGCCACGGAGGCCGCCGGCGAGGGCATCAACCTACAGTTCTGCTGGCTTATGGTGAACTACGACATCCCGTGGAGCCCGGTCCGCCTGGAGCAGCGGATCGGCCGAATCCACCGCTACGGCCAGGAGCACGACTGCCTCGTGTTCAACTTCGTGGCCCGCAACACCCGTGAGGGCCGGGTGCTCACGAAGCTCCTGAACCGGCTCGCGGAGATCCGCCGCGCCCTCGGCACCGACAACGTGTTCGACGTCGTGGGCGAGGTGTTCCCATCCAATATGCTCGAAAAGCTGCTCCGCGACATGTACGCGAAGCGGACCGACGCGCAGGCGATCGAAGACCGGATCGCCCGCGACGTGAGCGAGGAGAAGTTCCGGGTCATCACCGACTCCGCGCTCGAGGGTCTGGCGAAGAAGAACCTCAACCTCACGGCTATCACGTCGAAGAACGCCGAGGCGAAGGAGCGGCGGCTTGTTCCCGAGGTGGTGCGGGATTTCTTCGTGGACGCGGCGCCCGAATGCGGAATCGCTCCGAAGGACGTCACGAACGAGCGAAGGATCTACCGGCTCGGGAAAATTCCCAGGTCCATCGTGTCGCTCGGCGACGAGGCCGAAGCGAGGTTTGGCAGGATCGGCCGCGACTACGACCGCGTGATCTTCGACAAGAACCTTCTCAAGACCGAGGCCACCGCTGAATGGGTGACGCCCGGCCACGCTCTCTTCGAGGCCGTCCGCCGCCACATGCTGAACGTGGCCGACGAAGACCTCCGCCGCGGCGCCGTCTTCTACAGTCTCCGCCACAAGGAACCGACGCTCGTAGACGTGTTCGCCGCGAGCGTGAAGGACGGCAACGGTAACACCCTCCAACGGCGGCTATTCTGCATCACCACGTCGCAGTCGGGCACGATGACGACCCACGAGCCGACGATGTTCCTCGACGTGGCGGCCGCCCCCGAGGGCACCAAGGGGCCGGCCGCCGACACACAGATTCCCTCGCGATCGCTCGTCGAGAACTTCCTCTACGAGCACTGTCTCGAGGAATGGGGCCGGAAAGCCGCCGCCGACCGCATTGCCGAGATCGAGCGCGTCCGCCGGCACGTGAAGATTAGCCTCGACACGCTCATCAACCGTCAGCAGATCCTCGTCGGCACGCTGACAGAGCGCCGCGACGCCGACCCGACCCTTCAGGGCATCGACGGCCAGATCAGCGCTCAGGAAAACCACCTCGACGCGCTCAACGCCCGGCTGGAGAAGCGGCTCAAGGAGTTGACCCTCGAGGAGCAGACGTTCGTGGCCGACATCCAGCCGGTCGCCCGTGCGTGGATCATGCCACACCCCGAACGAGAATCGCCCGAGATCAAGCCGATGGTGCGGGACGACGAGATCGAGAAGATCGCCGTCCGGATCGCCACGGAGCACGAGAACGCCCGCGGATGGATCGTGGAGAGCGTGGAGGCCGACAACCGCGGGTTCGACCTCATATCCCGTCTGCCGCACCCCGAGGACCCAAAGACCTCGATCGCCCACCGGTTTATTGAGGTGAAGGGCCGGTCTGGCGTCGGGTCGATCGCCCTCTCCGACAACGAATACCGCACGGCCCACCGGCTCGGTATCGACTACTGGCTCTACGCTGTCTTCAACTGCGCGTCGGCGCCGAAGCTCGAGGTCGTCCAGAATCCGGCGACGCTCGGCTGGACGCCCATCACGAAGGTCGAGCACTACCAGGTCGGCGCCGAGGCCATCCGCGGCGCCAGCCAATCCTGACACAGCCCCGAAAGGATTTTTCCGCGTGGACTACCCAAAGCGACTCATCGAGGTCGATCTGCCAATAAAGCGGATCAGCGCGCACGCCCGCAAGGAAAAGGGGGTTCGTCACGGACACGTCGCTACTCTCCACATTTGGTGGGCGAGGCGACCACTGGCGGCATGTCGCGCAGTGGTCTGTGCAGCTCTGTGGCCGGACCCGGCGGATGAAAAATGTCCGACCGCGTTCCGCGAGGTGGCTCGGCAGCTGATGACAGACTGGGCGAGGGATCATCTAGACCTGTCCAGCCCAGAGAGCATGAGCCGGTTCAACCGTGTTAAGAATGATCCATCAGTGCTCACAAACGACGTCACGTTACGAAAAGCGCTCCTGGATTTCATTGCTGACTTCGCAAACTGGGAAAACGCAGCGTCGCCCCCTTACCTAAACACATGCCGCAAGTTGACAGCAACATCGCATGAGTCGATGGGAGGCGATCCGGGCTCTCGCCCGCTCGTCATCGATCCTTTCGCTGGTGGCGGTGCAATACCTGTGGAGGCGAGCCGAGTCGGGGCAGATGTCTTTGCTAGCGACCTCAACCCCATACCGGTCTTATTAAACAAAGTAGTACTTGAATATGCTCCCCAAAACCCAGACCGATTGGTAGCTGAGGTTGGCAAATGGGGAGCCTATGTTCGCGATCGCGCGCACGACGACCTTGGGCGCCTGTTTCCATCGGACAAGGATGGCGGCACACCAATCGCCTATCTGTGGGCGCGCACGATTTTGTGCGAAGGCCCCGGCTGCGGTGCAGAAGTGCCCCTATTGCGATCGCTGTGGTTGGCAAAAAAGGGCTCTACCCAGTACGCGCTAGCGATTGAGGCAGACGGTCATAAAAAACGAATAACTATAAAAGTCTTGGCGAAATCCAGACGCAATTGGGTCGCGACTAATGACGGGGCCGTTGTCCACTCGCCAGCTTTCGCCGGAACCGTGCGCCGCGGCTCGGTGACCTGCCCATGTTGCGGGTTTACGACTCCCGTAGCTCGGGTCCGAAAGCAACTTCAGCCACGACAAGGGGGGGCAAGAGACGCCCGCCTTGTTTGCGTTGTCAGGACAATGCCGGGAGAGAAAGGTCGGGGGTTTCGGCTGCCCACCAAGAGAGACCTCGAAATCGTGACCGAAGCGACAGAACTGCTGCGAAAGCGATCGCTCGAGCATGCGGAAGGGATTTCGGTCATTCCCCAAGAGCCCCTGCCCGTTATGAGCGGCGTGTTCAATGCGCCGCTGTACGGCCACAACACTTGGGGATCGCTGTATACGGATCGCCAGATGCTTGTGATGACTACTTTGGCGAAACATGTACGGGAACTCGCCAATACGATTGACGCATCGGTGCCGGTGCACACAAAGCTTGCGATTCAAACTTGCCTCGCCATGGCCGTCGATCGTCAAGCGGATCACGGAAACTGCGGGTGCACTTGGAATCCCAGCGGCCCGAAGCTTCAGCATCTTTTTGGTAGGCAAGCGATTCCGATGAATTGGGACTTCGCTGAAGCGAATCCTTTCGGTGATTCCGTAGGAGACTGGATGCACGCTGTTGAATGCGTGCAAATTGCTCTCACCAACGCGGCATCATGCACGGGGTCAGCCACAGTCGTGCAGGCTAATGCTGCAGAACATCCGTTGCCAGATGACTCCGCAACAGCGTTTGTGACCGACCCGCCTTACTACAACGCCGTACCGTATGCCGACCTCTCCGATTTCCTCTATGTGTGGCTGAGGCGGACCGTGGGCTCTCTTTACCCTGCATTGTTTCGTGACGAGTTGTCACCGAAGAGCGATGAGTTGTGCGAGATGGCAGGGTGGGATCCAGCGAGATATGCCCATAAGACGGCTTCGTGGTTCGAGCAGGGCATGTCCGCCGCAATGAGTGAAGGTCGTCGTTATCTGACACCTAGTGGCATAGGAGTTGTTGTATTTGCACATAAGACGACTGAGGGATGGGAGGCAATGCTGGCCGCGATGATCGAGGCAGGATGGGTGGTCACCGCGTCTTGGCCGATTGACACCGAGATGGCCACGCGATTGCGTGCGATGGGCTCTTCGGCGCTGGCGTCCTCGATTCACCTCGTTTGTCGTCCGCGCGAGAATGTGGACGGCTCTTTGCGCAAAGATGAAGTCGGAGATTGGCGCACGGTATTGGCCGAATTGCCTGTGCGTATTCGGCATTGGATGCCCCGTTTAGCCGAGGAGGGTGTGGTTGGTGCCGACGCCATCTTCGCGTGCCTCGGTCCCGCACTCGAAATCTTCTCCCGCTACTCGCGTGTCGAAAAAGCGAGCGGTGAAGTCGTGACGCTGCGGGAGTATCTGGAGCAGGTCTGGGCCGCCGTCTCGACCGAGGCGCTCTCGATGATTTTTCGCGACGCCGATGCCGCCGGGCTCGAATCTGACGCTCGGTTCACGGCCATTGTTCTATGGACTCTCGGCGCTGGTGGTACCGCCAGCACTGAGGCGAGCGAGAGCGATTCCGAGGATGACGAGGAGGACGACGAAGACGAGGCGCCCAAGGGGAAGGCGGCCAAGGGCGGCTTCACACTCGAATACGACGCCGCCCGGAAAATTGCCCAAGGCCTCGGCGTGAACCTCGAGCAGATCGACTCGGTCGTCGAGGTAAAGGGGGACAAGGCCCGGCTTCGGCCCGTCAGCGAGCGTGCCGCCTCGCTCTTCGGCAAGACGGAGAAAACTGAGGCCGCCACGAAGAAACGCGGCCGCATGGCCACCCAGAAAAAGCTGTTCGACAAGGATGCAGAAGAAGGTGGCAACACGGCCGACACGGTGACGATCGGCGAAGGTGCGGCCGCCACGCCCGGCGTCACGGCCCTCGACCGCGTCCACCAAGCGATGCTCCTGTTCGCCAGCGGGCGGGCCGACGCCCTCAAGCGGTTCATCGTCGAGGATGGCGTCGGCGGCGATGCCCGGTTCTGGAAGCTCGCTCAGTCGCTCTCCGCGCTTTACCCAGCCGGCAGCGATGAGAAACGCTGGGTCGACGGCGTCCTCACCCGCAAGAAGTCATTCGGATTCTAGTTCTACGCACAGCCCCCACGGATCCCCACGATGGCAGCCATCAAGCCCTGGTATCAGGTCGTCACACCCCGCGAGGACCTGCGCGAGAACCGGCCGCTCGACGCGTCGGAGTTCGCCGTCCACCTCGACCACATTCGCGAGCAGCGCAAGAGCGTGTCGCCCGACTATCTCGACCCTGCACGGTTCTTCGACCGCACGTACCTCACCGGGAGCCTGCTCGAACTGGCGAGTCAGGTGGTGCGGCGGCTGGCCGGCGAGACGGTCGAAACGAGCGCCAACTTCAACATGGCCACCCAGTTCGGCGGCGGCAAAACCCACTCGCTCACGGCCCTCTACCACCTCGCCAAGGGCGGCCCCGACGCCGCGAAGTGGAAGGGCGTCGATCAGATTGTTCAGAAGGCCAGAATCGCGGGCGTGCCGAAGGCTGATGTCGCCGTGTTCGTGGGAACCGAGTTCGACCTGCTCGACGGCCGCGGCGGCAAGGGCGAGCCGACCCGGAAGACCCCGTGGGGCGAGATCGCCTGGCAGCTCGGCGGCAAGGCCGGGTACGAGGCCATCCGCAAGCACGACGAGGCTGGTGAGCCTCCAGCCGGCGATGCGCTCAAGGCGATGCTGCCGAAGGGCCCCACGCTCATCCTCATGGACGAGCTTCTCAACTACGTCAGCCGCGGCCGAAAGAACGGCGCGGGCACGTCTCTGTACAACTTCTTGTTCAGCCTTCTTAGCGAAGCAACCGGTCGAAGTGATCTCGTCGTCTGCGTCTCAATCCCGGCATCAGAACTGGAGATGACCGCGGATGATCAGGCGGATCACGACCGATTTAAGAACCTGCTAAATCGCACGGGCAAGGCCGTAGCGATGTCCGCAGGCGATGAGGCCGCCGAGATCATCCGCCGCCGGCTCTTTGAATGGAGCGGTCTACCTGCAGACGGCCGCCGGGTCGCGCAGGAATACGCCGACTGGGCGATCGCCCACGCTGGGGAGCTCACCGACGTCGATGCCAGCACCATCAAAGAGCGGTTCGAGCGGGCCTATCCGTTCCACCCGGCCGTGCTTTCGGTGTTCGAGCGGAAGTGGCAAAGCCTCCCGCGGTTCCAACGGACCCGCGGCATCCTGCGGCTCCTGGCCCTCTGGGTGGCCAACTCGTTTCAGGAGGAGCACCGAAAGGCGTCGAAGGACCCGCTCATCATGCTCGGGACCGCGCCCCTGCACGACCAGTTCTTCCGCACGGCGATGTTCGAGCAGCTCGGTGAGAACAAGCTCGAGGTGCCTGTGGTCACCGACATTGACGGCCGCCCCGAGTCCCACGCCAAGCGGCTCGACCGCGAGGCGGGCGACCCGATCAAGACGACCAGCCTGCATCGGAAGGTCGCCACGGCGATCATGTTCGAGTCGAACGGCGGCATGAGTGCGACAAAGACCGACGCCACGCTGCCTGAGATTCGGATGGCGGTCGGGACACCG
>JBIKNV010000402.1:0-3311 GCA_044358475.1 Pirellulales bacterium
GGCCTTCCGGCTGCCAAATCCGCGTGGCGGGCGGGTGGCCCGCCGGACCGCACGCCAGAGGCGTGCGCCACAGATTGAGTCGTCACAGGCACCAGGCGCCGGGTTAGTGCCAGCGAGCGGAGCTCGCCAAGGAAAAATGAGCAGGATGCTCATGTTTTCCGTGAAGGAGCGGGCCGGGTTAGTGCCAGCGAGCGGAGCTCGCCAAGGAAAAATGAGCAGGATGCTCATGTTTTCCGTGAAACTAGAAGTTTGAAAACTGTTCGAACTCGTCGTACGGGCGGTGCTCGAGGTTCACGAATCGCGTGTAGTCGTGCTGCCAGAGCAATTTTACGTCGCCGATCGGGCCGTTGCGCTGTTTTGCGATGATGATCTCAGCCTGGCCTTTCACGCGTTCGCGGTCCTCGTCGGTCGTCTGATAGTACTCCTCTCGGTGCACGAACATCACGACGTCGGCATCCTGCTCGATCGCGCCCGATTCGCGAAGGTGGTTGAGCCGCGGACGGTTGTCCCGCGAGACCTCGGCCTGACGGTTGAGCTGCGCCAGGCAGAGCACCGGGATGTCAAGTTCTCGCGACATCATCTTCAACCGTCGCGCGATCCGCGCCACCTGTTCCTGCCGCGGATCCCGGGGATTGTCCGGCTCGATCAGCTGGAGGTAGTCGATGACGATGAGGGCAAGGCCGTGGCGGCGCTTCAGCCGGCGGGCGACGGCGGCGATTTCGGTCAGCGTGCGACCCGGCGTGTCGTCGATGTAGAGCGGCGACGAACTGATCTCGGCCGATTTCTGAACGAGGCGGCGGCGGTCCTCCTGCGAGATCGTGCCGTTTCGCAGCCGATGCCCGTTCACCTGGGCCGCGGAACACAGGAGGCGGTCGGCAAGTTCAAGGCAGGCCATTTCCAGGCTCACGAAGAGCACGGGCTGCTTGACGGTGATCGACGCGTGCTCCGCGATGTTCATCGCGAATGCGGTTTTTCCCATGCTCGGGCGGGCCGCCAGGATGATCAATTCGGAGTTGTGAAGGCCTCCGCAGAGCGTGTCGAGATCGGTGAAGCCGGTTTCGACGCCACCGAGCGTGTGCTCGTGCTTCATCCTCGCGTCCATCCGCACCATCACGTCCTCGAGCACCTTGTCGATCGACTTGGCCTCGGCAGAACTGCGGTGCTCGAGGATCTCGAAGATCTTCGATTCCGCCCGAGCCAGCAGTTCTCGCGGCTCGTCGACGGAGTCGTAGGCGTCTCGGAGGATGTCGGTGCTGGCATCGATGAGCGATCGCAGCATCGACTTGTCGCGGACGATCTGCGCGTAGTGCGTTGCGTGGGCGGCGTGTGGTACGGCCTGCACGATCTCGCCCAGGGCGGCGGCGCCGCCGACGCGGTCGAGATCTCCCTTCGTCCGCAGGCGTTCGAGGACGATCGTGGCGTCGATCCGCTTGCCGGAGTCGTGCAGTTCCAGCAGGTGGCGGTAGAGAATCTGGTGCGATTCGTCGTGAAAGTCTTCCGGACGGACGATGAGCGCGACGTCGTCGCAGACATCGGGCTTCAGCAGGATGCTCCCCAAAACGGCCCGTTCGGCGTCGACGTTCGCCGGGCGATCGCGGACATCGATCATTGCGGCGGGTGCGGCCGTCCCCTGCGAATCCGACCGCAGCCGCCGGTCGCGACGGCCTGCGTCGCGAGCACCAGCTTCTCTCGATGAAACCATCGATCAGCCTCCCTGCGATCAACCTGCCACGAGAATCCGCGCCATGCACGCGCGGTCGCGGTCGTGTCCCGCGGCGGCGTGACCGTGTTTATTTTCCGGGGCCGTCGCCGCTGGAGGGAACCACCCACACCTTCAGGTCGCCTTCGACCTCGGAGGCAAGCCTGACGCGCACGGTATAGAGGCCGACCTCCTTGAGCGGGCCCTGCAGGACGAGCTGGTCCGGCGAGACCATCAGGTCCTGCTGCTTGAGCGAGCGGGAAATTTCGGCCGCACCGACCGAGCCATAGAGATGGCCTTCGTCGTTGGCGTTGGCTTCGATCGTGACGCTGGTGCGGGAGAGTTCCTCGAGCAGGCCGCGCAGGCCGGCCAGCCGCTCGCGGGCGATCTCCTCGAGCTTTGCACGGTGCTTCTCCACCATCCGTTTGTGGTGGTCCGTAGCGATCGTGGCGAGTCCCTGGGGGAGGAGGTAGTTGTAGGCATAGCCTCGCTTCACCTCGATCACGTCGCCCTGCTTGCCAAGATGCTCGACGTTGTGGATGAGCAGCAGTTCGATTCCACCGCGATTCCCCTTCGGCAGTTGGCTGGAACGGACATTGGCCAGCTTGGGCATTTCTTTCGTAGGCATGGAATGAACTCCTTGGTTTCTGATTGGTGATCGCGGATTGAGCAGGGCGGGGCTTGCAGGTCTTGCGCGCCCGTTCAAACGGTTTGTTCAAAATGGGATGTCGTCGTCGGAGCCGACGGAACCGGCGGCCTCGATGTCGCCCGAAGCTGCCGAATCGTAACCTGCCGACTGATCGAATTCATCGGCGGAGGGGCCGGCGGAGCGGCCGCCCCCGGCCCGGGCTTTGCCTCCGGAACGCTGGCCGTCCCCCTTTGACCCGAGCAACTGCATTTTCTCGCCGACGACACGGAGTTTCGAGTTTTTCTTGCCATCCTTTTCCCACGTGTCGAGTTTCAGGCGGCCCTCGATCAATAGCGGAGAGCCCTTCGTGACGTATTCGCCAGCGACTTCCGCGGCCCCAGAGCGTCACGTCGACGAACGTGGTCTCCTCGACCCACTCTCCCGTAGCCGTCTTCCGACGGTCGTTCACGGCCAGCCCGATGTCGGTGACCGCCGTCCCGCTCGCGATGTAGCGGAGTTCGGGGTCGCGGGTCACGTTGCCGAGCAGAACCACTCTGTTGAAACTCGCCATGGCAGTCGTCTCCTTCCGATTGTTACTGAACGCCTGTACAACCCTGGCGTCATCGTAAACCTTCCCATCGGCGGCTGCAAGCAGGCTCCCTGCGGCCTGTTGCCGTTCGCCCGTTACCTGTCGTCACTCGCTGCCAGCGGCGGCCGCCGGTGCAACGGATGTACGGCGCTGCGTGGTTTCGCCTGCGAGTGCATGCTGCACGAGGGCGTCGGCGATCCGCGGTTCGACCTTCAGGATCAGCTTGCGGACGATGTCGTCGGTGATTTCGCACTGCCGCTCGAGCGTCGTGAGGTTGCCCCCGGGCATGCGGAAGTAGGTCAGCCAGTAGACGCCCTTCTTGTGTCCTTTGATCGGGTAGGCAAGTTTCCGTTCGTCCCAGAGCCGGGACGCGAGGACCGTGCCGCCGTTTTGCG
>JBIKNV010000047.1:0-11513 GCA_044358475.1 Pirellulales bacterium
CCGACCGGCAGAAGCGACACCCGCGCAGTGCACGGTGGCTTCCGCTCCAAGCAGGACGATATCGACAGCGACACGGAGATCTTCTTCCGCCACGTCGACTCGCTTGTACAGCAAAACGTGTCGCGCCATACCGAGCTCCCGCTGGTGCTCGTCGCCCTCCCCGAACTGGCCGCCGTGTTTCGCGGGCTCTCCAAAAACCGGATGCTGCTGGATGATTGCGTGCCCCACGACCCCCACCTCCTCTCCGAAGATGATCTGGCCACCCGGGTAACGCCGATCTTCGACGCAGCCCGGCGGCGGCGGATCGCCCATGCCGTGCAGCTCTTCGAGCAGGCCCGCGACCGGGGCTTGGCCGGCGGCGACCTGTCGGACGTGGCCCGCGCAGCGGTGGCCGGCAAAGTGGCCACGCTCTTGATCGAGGCCGACCGGTTCGAAACCGGCCGGCTCGACCGCAGGACCGGGGCAATCGAGATCGACGGCGAACATCCTCGCGACCTCTCACGAACCGGCGACGAACCAGCCGTGCAATGCGAGGATCTCTACGGCGCGGTGGCCGAGGAGGTACTCCTCCACGGCGGCGGCATCCTGTCACTCGACCGCAATGCGATGCCCACCGAAAGCGGCATCGCTGCGATCTACCGGTACCGGTAGTGTTCTTCCTGGAGGACAGGTCTCCCGACCTGTCATGAGCTGTCCTCCGACAGGAAGCACCAGGGCGCAAGCCCGGTGGACTGCGGCGGCGCTGACGGTGCGCCGTCCCGCGGGCTCGCGCCCTGCGGCTTGCTCTCGGAGGCTCACACCCTAGAAATCAAACGCCAGCCGCGTGCCAAACGCATTGACGCCGCCGCTGCCGTTGCCCCCGAAGGCATTCACGAAGTCGCGGTACGTGAAATCGTAGTTGAGGTAGATGCGGGCGTGGGGATTGAGCAGCCAGTTGAGCCCGAGCGTCACGCCGTTGAGCACACCCCCGTTGACGTCACCGTCGCTCAGGCAGAGGTAGTTGTACCGTGCGCCAACTTGCCAGGCGCCAGGGCTCGTGAGGATGCGGCCACCGGAGCGACCATCCCGCAGCCGGTAGAAGTTGCTGTGCGGGAGCGGCCGCCCAAACCGTGAATGCTCGAGGTCGTAGGTGCGGCTTTCACCGGTCAGAAAATAGAGGGCCTCGATGTAGCCGCCTTGGTAGAACACGGTGCCCAGCGGCGTGCCAGGCGGGGGCTGCTGCCCGGCGTTGATCAGGTCGACGTCGGTGGTTGAGGCGCCGTAGAGCCACGATCCGAAGTATTCGGCCTGCATCGAGAGCGGGCCGCGGTTGGCGGCCAGCTCCAGCCCGATCATGTTTTGCCAGTCACCCGCCAGGAGACCGGAGTCGGCATAGATCGAGTTGAGCGGACCCGGGGGCCCGTTGCGGATCGAGCCGCGGCTGCGGAAACGCACGGCGCGGATCATCGGACCACCGGGGCGGCCGGTGACGGGGTCGATCTCGGTGGGGAGCGAGGCCAGGCCCATCGTGCGGCCGGACACGCCGAGGTGGATGAGCCGCCGGCCCTCGTCCTCGAAGAGGGGCAGCATGACCAGCCGGCCGACGGTCTCGCTGCCGCCGCTGGAATTGGCGAAGCCGAACGGGTTGGCGGTGTTCTTAAATTCACCGACATACCAGGCCACCCGGCCGTCATAGGCATGGTTGAAGAACTGGATGCCGGGCAGGTAGCCGTCGTTGAACGGACCCTCGAAGGCATCCATGCTGAACGACCGCTCCATGAAGTTGAGCCACCGGCTGTCGCCGGCATGCTCGAAGCCATACGGATCCTTCTGATTGCCGATACGCAGCGTGCCCAGCCAGGGCAGCTCGCGAATCTGAAGCCACAAATCCTTCATGGCGGGGAGCGGGCCTTCGCCCGCGAGCGTGGGGAAGGCGGCGTTGTATTCGGTCATCTGGTTGGCAAAGTCAAACTCCGTCGCCCAGTCGCAGACTTCGTACATGCGGCCGCCGGCCCGCAGGCGGGCGCGGCGGAAGTTCGCGGCACCAGACAGAGGTGGATTCAGGCCGCCATCAATCGGCGGCAGGTTCGTGCCGGTGCCTGCCGTGTAGCCCGAAGCATCCACCTGCACACGGCCACCGATCCGAAACGCGAAGTCGTCGCCACGGCTGCGCAGGAGGAGGCCTTCTGCCCAGCTCGCCATGAGGCGGTTGTCGCTGCTGACGGTATGCCCAAGCGGCTCGAGCAGTACGGGATCGTCGATCGCCCCTTCCTCTACAAGAGGTGCGGGCAGTTCCTCCGCCGGCGGGAGGTCTGCAACCGCGTCATTCGACCCCGCCGCGACGAGCGCTGGCAGCAGGCCGGCCAGCACCGCCGCATACCATGCCCAGGCGATGGGGATGGATCCTCCACCCCGATCGCAATAGCCGGCACGGCGCGGTGCACGAGCGCATCCGAATTGCATCAAGCCCCCTCTATTCCACCGTACCGTCATCTTCGACGAGCGATTGCACCTGTCGTGACGGTCGTGCGCGTTCTGCGCGTCAGGTGAACCAGGTTGTTCGGGTAATTCACGCACGAGAAGGCGACAGAGACCTTCTGTGAAGATGGTCAATCTTTAACGATCGCGATGAATATTCTGGCAATCTAATAATCGGGCCGCCGGCACTGGGTCGATCTTTCACGAACCCGACAAACCTTGCCGGTCGCATGGACTCGCGCGACTGCGTCGAGTTTGCGGCCCTGTGCTCACGAAGCCCTGCCATGATCACGACACATCGCTCCCGCCGAGCTCGGACCGTTTTCGGCTGGCTCACGATCGTGGCGGTTGCCGTGACGACTTGCCCTGGCTTCGGCCTCGAACCGGATGGTGGGTCGATCGCGGGCATCGCCACCGACGCCTTTGCTCCAATCGAAGGAGCCCCGTTCCAGACAGCCCCTCGGCCGGCAGACGGCGAGGCACTCGAGCGGGGTGAATCCCAACTCACTGACGATGCCCTCACCGAGGATGCCGGTCCCGACGCCGCCGAGGGAAAGGAACTGGCCCCGGAGGGTGTCGTCGAGACCCGGGAAACCGAGGCCGAAGAGCTCGCCTCCGATGAGTCGCAACTCGCCGATGAGGGACTCACCGTCGGGGCTGACGTGTCGCTCAAGCCCGAATGGAATAATGGTTTGGAGTTCTATTCCTCCAACCGCGAGTTCCGTGTGCACGTGGGCGGCCGGGCCCAGATCGACACGACCGCCTTCACCGCCGGCCCCGGTCCCAACCAGCCACCGTCGCTCGGCGGCCTCAATCCTCCACTGTCGGGAGCGACTAACTTTCGCCGCGGCCGGTTCCGCATCGACGGACAGATGTATGAAAACTACGAGTGGCTGGCAGAGTATGAATTCGTCAATCAGCTGCAGATCTCCCAGTTGGCCGACCCGACGCTCGAAAACGCCGACGGCCCCTACCCCGCCTCGGCAACGTGGTCATCGGCAACCAAAACACGCTCACGGGCCTGGAGCACATCACGAGTGACCGATTCGTGAACTTCATGGAGCGGTCGTTCCTCGCCGACGCGTTCACGATGCCCTTCAACAACGCGTATGCACCGGGCATCATGGTGTTCCGCAACTTCGGCGACAACGACCGCGCGCGGTTCGCCATGGGGGCCTTCAAGGACGACTTCAACATCTTCGGGTTTTCCAATACCGCCGCAGCCAACTCGCTACAGATGCGGGCCACGGGCCTGGTGGTCGACGAGCCGGAGAACAACCGCTGGACCCACCTGGGCCTGTGTGCCGTCTACCAGCAGACGCCCAAGGCCCAGATCTCGGGGACACGCGGAACGGATACCTTTCAGGAAGGCAGCATCCGCTACCGCGTCCGCGGCAACATCCGCAACGGCCCGCCCGGGCCGCTCAACTCGCTCTATGCCGACACCGGCCTGCTTGGCGCCGACTACCAGACACTCATCACTGCCGAGTACGCCTCCAACTGGGGCCCGCTGCAGATGCAGGCCGAATGGACGATGACCCTCCTGCCCAAGGCCCGCTCGGCCCTCAATCCCTCCGCCAACACCGGCCAGCAGCCCTTCAACACGGTCGTCGACAACCTCTTCTACCAGGGCGCCTACTGCGAGGTGATGTATGCCCTCACCGGCGAGGGCCGCAGCTACAACCGCCGGCAGGCGGTGCTCGACCGGTTCGTGCCGCGCAACAATTTCTTTCGCGTCAACACGCCCAGTGGCATCCGCACGAGCGAGGGGGCCTGGCAGATCGGTGCCCGCTACGACTGGGTCTGCTTGAACGACAAGGGGATCAACGGCGGCATGCTCAACGGCGTGACGCTCGGGCTCAACTGGTTCCTGAATCCCAATGTCCGCATGGCCTTCAACTACGACTTCACGTACCGCGACTTCACCAATGCGTTCGCCGACAACGGCTCCGGGGGCATCAACGGCTTCGGCTCCCGGCTGTACTTCGACTTCTGAACGAGATTCCAGACAAGGAGTGATCGATGCCGCGCACACGCCGCAGACTACGACCCTGGACGCCCCTGCTCGTGGTGGTGGCGGCTGCCTGCTCGGTTCCCACCCGGGCTGAACCACAGGCAGCCGCCCCCGAGCCGCTCCTCTCGTTTGCAGACGAGCCGGCCGCCTCGCCGTCGCCTGACACCGAGCCCACGGAGTCAGCGGGGCCCGAAAACCCACCAGAAGCTCATTTAGGCGGCTGCCTCAGCTGCACCGGCTCGCCTCGCATGGTGCCAATCTGCCGGAAGGTGCCCGTGAAAAAGAAAAAGCCTCACGTCGAATACGAGATGAAGTGCGAACTCATCTGCGTGCCAGGCTGCGGCTGTCTCAAGCACGGCCACCGCGGTCCCGTCGGCTGCACCGATTGCGACGAGGGCGCATGCGACGACGTCCGCGTGCGGCAGAAGAAGCTGCTCGTGAAGAAGGTCACCGAAAAGGAGACCGAGTCATATGAGTACAAGGTGGAGTGGGTGTGCGCCGACTGCGCTGCCGGCCGCCGCTGTTGCGGCTCGTGGCCAACAAGCCGCCTGACGCGGTTTTTCAGCGAATGGTTTTGGTAGCGCTTTCACGAAACCCTCACCCACACCGGCCGCCGAAATAGCCCCGCGACTCGATGAGGGCCGCCACTTCAGGAGACACGAGCTCTTTCCAGGATGGGTCACCGGAGCAGATCCGCGACCGCACCTCCTCGCTCGCATAGGTTCGCAGTGTCGCCTCGTCATAGGGGAGCGGGCACAACAGGCCATTCACGCGGAGGTGATCGAGGAGGTGGCACAGATGGGGCGCGACCCGGAGCGAGTCCGCCGTGATCACACGCCCGTCGATGACGTCCCGTGTCGGCTGCACGTAGAGCCGCACGCCATGGGTGAAGAGCCGGCCGAAGGCCTCGAGGATGCCGCCAGTGAGGTTCTGGTAGTGCCGCTCGTTGAAGAGTTCCCGCACCAGCGGCAGGCCGAGCACCAGCCCGGTCCGCTTCACAGTGCGGGCGGCAAGGTATTCCCCGAGATCATGAAAGGCGCCCAGGTCGCTGACGAGCACGAGCTTGCCCGTCGCCGCGAGCAGGTCGACGCGGGCCAGGAAATCGGCATCGTCTGCCTGGCCGCGGTCGCGGAGATTCTTCATCGTGATCTCCATGATCTCGCGGACATCGCCGGCCTCGGTCTGGCCATCGGCCAGAAAGGCCTCCCGGGCGAGGGCCATCATCTCAAGGTTGAGCCGGGTGACCGGAGCAAATCGGCCGCGTTCCACGATCACGGCGGCATGGCGGATCGCCTCGGAGGCCAGTTGCGGCACGCCCTGCGGGTCAAAGAGCACGGCCGGGGTGAATCCCATCCGCACCAGGTGCAACGCCAACAGCCGGTTGTCGATGCCGGGGAAGGCGGGCCCCCGCACGGTGATCCAATCGAGCTCGATGCGGTCGCGACCCACGTCGTCGAGCAACAGTTCGATCATCGCCTGAGGTTCACGCCAGCGGTGCAAGGCGCCGTACAGCAGGTTCACGCCAAGCCGACCGATCGCCTCCTGCTGCAGCGCGTTGGTGGCGTCGAGCATGCGCACATGGATCAGCACATCGCTCGGCTCAGCCCGAAAGGCGTGCTGAAACCGCACCCCGAGCCAGGCATGGCATTCATTGCCGCCGCGGTAGGAGCGAGCGGCGGCCGTGTCAGCAAAGGCAAAAAATCGGGTTTTTTCGCCGCGTGATCCGTCGAGTCGCTCGTGGAGCAGTCCATACTCATGGCCGAGCATCTCCTCGACCCGTTCCCGCGAAACATAGCGGGGCGCCTTGCCGTACACCGCGTCGCTGACGGTCATGTCGTAGGCCGACATCGTCTTGGCGACCGTACCCGCCGCCCCACCGACGGCAAAAAACCAGCGGGCCACTTCCTGGCCGGCTCCGATCTCGGCGAACGTGCCGTAGACCTCGTTGTCGAGGTTGAGTGTGAGGGCCCGCTCGGCGGTGGGATCGAGGGAGCTTCGCATGATGGCGCGGCAGGGGTCAGGCGGGCATCAGCCGGTAAACAGCGTGGCCACCCAGTAGATGAGGGCCGAGAGCAGGATCACCGCGGGCAGCGTGAGAATCCAGGCCAGTGCGATCTCGCGGACCGTGCCTCCCTGGATTCCGGACTTGTTCGCCCACATCGTACCGGCGACGCCGCTCGAGAGCACATGGGTCGTGCTCACCGGCATGCCGAAGCCGTCGGCCAGGCCGATCGTGGTGGCCGCCACCAGTTCGGCCACGCCCCCTTGGGCATAGGAGAGGTGGGTCTTGCCGATTTTTTCACCCACCGTCACGACGATCCGCTTCCAGCCCACCATCGTGCCGAGACCGAGGCACAGCGCGACGCCCATCACGACCCACTCCGGGACATACTCCACCGGCTTCGACAGTTTGCCCGCGACACTCTTGAGCACCTGCCGGCGGTCCTCCGACATCCGGTCGCCAAACTCCCGCAGGATCGTCCGCACCGAGGTGCCGAGTTCCACCAACTGCGTTCGCACCGTCCAGCGTTCGTCGGCGCTCAGGTGCTCGAAGTCGGTCTTGCCGTCGAGCGAAGCGATCACCGATTTCGTCAGCGGCAGCGGGTTGAATGTGGCGAGCACTGGATCGCTGATCTCGAAGGGGTCGACCATGTCGTGGACCACGTCGTATTCCACCGCCGCCGCCGAAGCCACGCTGCGGCTACGGGTCATCCGTTCCAGCCGCGCGCTGGCCACATGCTGCTCGCGAAGGGCGTCGATCATCGTGGCGAGTTCAGGCTTGCCCAGTTCCGTCTCGAGCGTCCGAGCCGCCTCGACCGCCTGGGTGATCTCCGCGGTCGGCGCCTTCATATTGAGCGCAAAAGTCGCCGGCACGATCCCGATGAGCACCAGCATGATCAGGCCCATCCCTTTCTGACCGTCGTTGGAGCCGTGGGCGAAGCTGACACCTGTGCATGTGCCGATGAGCAGGGCCCGAATCCACCACGGCGGCGGCGTATCGCCGTGTGGCGGCTCGTACAGTTCTTTGGCACGGATCAGTTTCTTACAGAGGATCAGGAGCCCCGCAGCGAGGCCAAAGCCGATCAACGGCGACATGAGCAGCGCTACGATCACCTCGGTCACCTTGTGCCAGTTGAGACCCTTGAAAAACGACCCGTGCTCCATCCAAGCATTCATCATGCCCACGCCCATGATCGAGCCGATGAGGGCATGCGAACTGCTCGCCGGCAGGCCGCGATACCAGGTTGCGAAGTTCCAGATGATCGCCGCCAAGAGCAGGGCCAGCACCATCGCCAGACCACGGCCGGTCTTGATGTTCACGAGCAGATCAACAGGCAGCAGATGGACGATGCTGAAGGCCACGCCGATGCCACCCGCATGCACGCCGATGAAGTTCCAGAGACCTGACCAGACGACTGCGGGCGTGGGCTTGAGGCTCTTGGTGTAGATGACCGTCGCGACCGCGTTGGCCGTGTCGTGGAATCCGTTCACACACTCAAAGCCGAAGGCGATGATGAGGGCAACCAAAAGGAGCACGCACTGCCCGACGGTGAGTGACGAAAACGCTTCGAGAATTTCCATGCGACGCAATCCTTCGGGAAAGCGATGGCCTGCCGTGCATGGCGAGCGATCGAGAGAAGCGAGCCTAGGGCGACGCTCGGCCGGCCTCAAGCGATGGGGCGGCAAAACACGAAATTCTCATCGTTTCCTCATCGCTCGCTCGCCACGGTGGTGCAACGCGTGGCGGCGAGGCACAATTTTGCCGATGCCCACCGATGTTTCCTGTCCGCTTGAATTTGACGATTGCCCCGATCGCCGTGGCACCGGCTCCGAGAAGTGGGATCGCTGGGCGGGCCGCGACGTCTTGCCCCTGTGGGTGGCCGACATGGATTTTCGGTCGCCGGACGTCGTGCTCGAGGCGATCCGGGGGCGGGTCGATCATGGCGTGTTTGGCTACACGCACGACCCTCCAGAATTCGCGCCGGCGCTCGCCGATCATCTTCTGTCGCGGCATGGTTGGTCGATCGACCCTGCCACGGTTGTCGCGACACCCGGTGTCGTCACTGGGCTCGCGATCACGGCCCGGCTGCTTGCCGAACCTGATGACGAGATCCTCACGTTCACGCCGGTCTACCCACCGTTTCTCTCGCTGCCCGGACTGGCTGGTCGCCGCTGCGTGCGGGTGCCACTCGTGTCGTCCGCCTCCGCCTGGCAGATCGACTGGGATGCGCTCGCCGCCGCGATCACACCCCGCACAAAACTCTTCTGGCTCTGCCACCCCCACAACCCGACAGGCACGGTGTTCTCGCGCACCGATCTCATGCGGCTCGCCGACCTGTGCGAACAGCATCGCCTCACAATAGTGAGCGACGAGATCTGGGCCGATCTTGTGCTGGACGACACGCTTGGCCATGTGCCTGTCGCAAGCCTCGACCACGCGGCGGCCAGGCGGGCCATTACGCTGCTCGCCCCGTCGAAGACCTGGAACCTCGCGGGGCTGGGCTGCGCCGCGGCGATCGTGCCCGACGCGACGCAGCGAACGCGCTGGCGGGCTGCCGGCGGCGGCCTCGTGCCGATGATCAATCCGCTCGGCTATGCGGCGGCAATAGCCGCCTGGCGGCACGGCGACCCCTGGCGGCGCAGGCTGCTCGCCGTGCTCCGCAGGCATCGTGAACTCACCGCGACCACAGTGGCGGGGATCGCCGGGCTCTCAAGCGTGGCGGCGCAGGCAACCTACCTGGCCTGGATCGACTGCCGCGGCACCGGCGCGGGCGACCCGGTGGCAGCCTGTGTGCGGGCGGGGCTTGGCCCCTCTGATGGTCGTGAGTTCGGGGCACCGGGGTTCATCCGGCTCAACCTGGCCTGCCCAACCGCCCGGCTCGAGCAGGCGCTGAAGCGGCTCGAGCAGGCATTTGCTTGCTGAGAGCCGATTCTATGCCGCTGCAGGCCCCCGGGCTTGCGCCCGGGGCTTTCTGGGGTGGGGGCGCAAGCCGATCCGTCAGGAAGCCGCCAGGCGCAAGCCGGCGGGATCACGCCCGAACCAGCGCCGCTGCAGGCCCCCGGGCTTGCGCCCGGGGCTGGGGGAGTGCTGCGAGATACCGCGCCACCCTGAACTGCCCGCCTGGAGGGCGGGCTTACGAAAGCGAACGGACGTTCGCCAAGCGAGTCGGGGCCAGGATGGCGAGGCTCGCGTGAGAGCGAGCCGGCGGCGGCAAAGCGCTCTGGCGACACGCCGACACGCCTCGCTATCGTCCCGCCCCGGTCCCAGCGGACCGCACCACCCCCACACATTCAAACTCCCGGAGACACCTCGTCATGGCCCGCCGCAAGTCGAAGAAGAAGACCTACACCCAGCAGGTTGCCGGTCTTGCCACGATGGGCATGCCCACGCCTGTCCAGAAAGTTGCCTCATCAAGGTGGGGTTCCCGGCTGCTGCTCATTCTCGTGCCAATCCTGCTGGCAACGGGTGTGATCACGATCAGCTTCAGCGGCGGCATCCCGAGCGTTACCGTGAACAAGGAGCGGGCGGCGGCCGTGGGTCAGGAACTAAAGCAAAACGCCGTGCGCGCTGCCGAGACGATCCGCCAGGACGAAAGCAACCGCTGGCGGTAGGATGCTCTCGCCATGAGGCACGCCCCCATCGACCCCGGCCTGTTTATCGACAACCGTCGAAAGCTGACGGCACTCTTGCCGCGACAGGCGCTCGTCATCGTCCATGCAGCCGACGTGCTCCCCACGACCGGTGACGGCACACTGCGGCTCCACCCCTCGGGCGATCTCTTCTGGCTCAGCGGCATCGAGCAGGAGGAGAGCGTGCTCGTCCTCGCGCCCGACGCCGTCGAGCCCGCCCACCGCGAGATGCTCTTCATCCGCCAGCCGAACGAGCATCTCGCCATCTGGGAGGGAGACAAGCTCAGCAAAGACAAGGCGCGGGCCATTTCCGGGATCACCACGATCCGCTGGCTGGCCGATCTGCCTGCCGTGCTCCACGGGCTCATGTGCGAGAGCGAGCCGGTGTTTCTGAATGCCAACGAGCACGAGCGGGCGAGCCTCACGGTGGCCCAGCGCGACTTGCGCATGGCCCGCCAGCTCATCGCCGACTATCCGCTGCACGACTATCGCCGTCTGGCCCCGCTCGTGCGGCGGCTGCGGGCGATGAAAAGCCCGGCGGAAGTCGATCTTCTCCGGCAGGCGATCGACATCACCGCTGCCGGCCTGCGACGGATGCTCGCGATCCTCAAGCCAGGCGTGATGGAATATGAACTCGAGGCGGAAATGGCGGCCGAGTTCATCCGACGCCGGGCGACGTTCGGCTACGAGCCGATCATCGCCTCCGGCAACCACTCCTGCTGCCTCCATTACAACACCAAC
This sequence comes from Pirellulales bacterium, assembly GCA_044358475.1. Taxonomy (GTDB): domain Bacteria; phylum Planctomycetota; class Planctomycetia; order Pirellulales; family UBA1268; genus CACORA01. Next base: position 10,844 of record JBIKNV010000047.1, read on the forward strand.
GACGATGTCTGCCGCGCGGGAGACCTCGTGCTCGTCGACGTCGGCGCCTGCTACGCCAATTACAACGCCGACCTCACGCGGACCTATCCCGTTGGCGGCCGGTTCACGACACGGCAGCGGGCTGTCTATGAGGCGGTGCTGCGGGTCTTGAAAAACTCGATCGCCCGCGCGACTGTCGGCACGACGCCCCGCGACTGGAAGCGGGCTGCGCAGCTGGAGATGAACGAGGAACTCCTCCGGCTCGGGCTCCTCTCGACGGCCGACGTGGCGAAGGATTCGGCGGAGGAGCCAGCCTGCAAGAAATACTTCATGCATGGCCTCGGCCACTCGCTGGGCCTGGGTGTCCACGACCTCGCCCCGATAAACGGCCCCTTCGAGCCAGGCTGGGTGATCACCGTCGAGCCCGGCATCTATATCCCTGACGAGGGGATCGGTATCCGGTTGGAGAATGACATCCTGATCACCGAGCGCGGCCCGATCGACCTCTGCGGCCACGTCCCGATCGAGCCCGACGAGATCGAGGGGCTGCTGCTGTAGCGCGGCGCTCGCCATCCTGGCCTCGCTTCGCTTCCCGGCCCTCCGGCCGGAAGGGGGCGTCGCCTCCAGCTTCACGCAGGCCTCGCCATCCTAGCCTCGGCCTGCTTGAGGCCTCCGCGACCACGGGTCGCTG
>JBIKNV010000403.1:0-3309 GCA_044358475.1 Pirellulales bacterium
CGCCGCCTCCGGGCTGGGAGAGTCGCCGATTCGCTGGATCTGCGACGACGCGCGGGCGTTCGTGGCCCGTGAAGTGCGTCGTGGCAGCCACTATGACGGGGTGGTGCTCGACCCGCCGTCGTGGGGCCATGGATCAAAAGGGCAGGCGTTTTCGATCGACCGCGACCTGGTGCCGTTGCTTGCGGATCTGGCCGCACTGATCGGGCCGCACCGCTCGACAGGCCGGGGAGGGCCCCTGCTGCTCACGTGCCATTCGCCAGGCTGGCATCACCGCCGTCTGCGCGACACACTCTCTCAGGCGTTCGGCCTCGTCGACTGTGCATCAGGCCGGCTCGAGTGCCTCGATGCCGCCGGGCGAACCCTCGCGCTTGGCGACTACGCCCGTCACATGCCGTCATGACATCACCTCGCCCGATGATCACGAGTTCCGCGAATCCACGCGTGCAGCGGGCGGCGCGGCTGCGCGAGGCGGGTGAGCGGCGGGCGACGGGGCTCACGCTCGTGGACGGCTCCCGCGAGATCGGCCGCGCCCTCGCGGCCGGGGTCGAGATCGTCGAGGCGTTTGTCGATGCAGAGAGCCCACCGGACCCGGTCCGTGATGCCTGTCGCGACGGGCTGGCGGCACGGGGGGTGGAACTGGTGCCACTGGCCCGGCGGCCGTTTGAAAAGATTGCGTTCGGCAGCCGTAACGAAGGGCTTGTCGCGGTGGTGCGGTTCGTGCCGCAGGATCTCGAGCAGTTCCAGCCGGCTGCCGACCACCCGATCCTCGTCGTCGAGGGTGTGGAGAAGCCCGGCAATCTGGGTGCGATCCTGCGGACGGCCGATGCGGCAGGAATCGCGGGAGTCATTGCCTGCGGTGATGGTACAGATCCGGCCAATCCCGCGGCGATTCGCGCGAGCCTCGGCACGATCTTCAGCGTGCCTCTCGCGGTGGCATCGTCGGAGGCGGTGATCGACTGGTGCGCGCGGCAACAGCGGAAGGTTTTTGCCGCGATGCCGAATGGTTCGATCGTCTGGCATGACGCGGCTTTTACCGGAGCGACGGCGATCGTCCTCGGCAGCGAAGCCCACGGGCTTTCCGCCGCCTGGCAGGATGCCGCTGCTGCGGGGCGAATCCATCTGCTCACAATCCGCCTGCCGATGTGTGGTGTCGCCGACAGTCTCAACGTGTCGGCAGCGGCTGCGATCCTCACGTATGAAGCGCTACGGCAATCGGGAAGGGCAGCGCTGCAGACGGCCCCCGAGAGTCAGGCCGGGGGAGGCATGCGTGGCGCTTGAGCTTGCCTTTCAAGAGACCGGGGCCGGGGCCCCCATCGTCATTCTGCACGGTCTCTTTGGCTCGAAACGCAACTGGATCTCGATCGTCAGGCAGTTGGCGACAACGCACCGAGTCTTGTCGGTCGATCTGCGCAATCACGGGGAAAGCCCATGGGACAGTCGCCATGATTACCTGACCCTCGCGGATGACGTCGGGGCATTCGTGGAGAAGCATGTGGGCAGGCCGGCTGCCGTGATCGGTCACAGCATGGGAGGCAAAGCTGCGATGGTGCTGGCGCTGACCCGGCCAGACCTCGTCGAGCGGCTTGTGGCCGTCGACATTCCTCCGGGGGAGTCGATCGGCGCCCAGGACATGTTCATCCGAGCGATGCAGGCGGTGCCGCTGGCCACACTCGCGCGGCGGACGGAGGTCGACGCATTGCTCAGCGAGACGATCACCGATCCGGCGATTCGGGGATTTCTCGTCACCAATCTGCGCACCGGCCCCGATGGATTCTCCTGGTCGATCAATCTCGACGCGCTGGCCGGTGCGTTTCCAACCATCCGTGGGTTTCCTGACATGTCGGCTGCGCAGCCGTTTGACAAGCCGGCATTATTTCTTCTCGGTGGCCGATCCGAGTACGTGCAGCCGCATCACCATGCCGACATAGATCGACTCTTTCCGGTCGCCCGGATCGAGGTGATCCCGGAGGCCGGCCACTGGGTGCATGCCGATGCTCCGGCCGCGTTTCTCGCTGCCGTGAAGCAGTTTCTCGCCGAATGAATTCCTGAGCGTGGGCGGGACCTACGGCGCCAGGATCTCCCGGATCGGCTCGATGCCGGTGAGTCGGAGGCGAATCCGCTCGTGGCCGCTGGCATGCAGGACAAGGAGTTCGATCGTGTCGAATCGACAGCAGACCACGGCAAAGGATGCGAGACCGCGGTCGTCGTCGGCAGCGGGAGGCGGCGGTGCCGGCAGGAAAGCCTCGAGCGATGTGCCCGGTGGCTCGCTCGTCGTGTAACAGGCTCGGCTCATCGGCTGCGAGGCATGCCACGCAGCTGCGGCGATCGCGTCGCCGTGGTGGGCCGTGGCCCAGGCGGCAATGCGGATCTGCAGCCGCCGCGTCGCATCGTACCAGTGGAGTGCGACGCGTCTGTCAGCGCCGATCTGCTCCGCCTTCGGGCTGCGAATATCGGTATGAAACCGCACCTCGCGGCAGGCGGCGTCAAAGCCTCGCAGGACGACCGTTCGAGCGTGGGGGCCTCCCGCGGCGTCGACGGTCGCCACCGTGAGGAGGTGGAGCGGATGCCGTGCGGACGCCGCGGCCGCGGCGAGATCGGCAGCCATGGCCTGCCAGATGGCAGCGGCAGACTCGGTCGCCAAACGGATCCCGACGGGCGATTCGTGAAGACCTTCGGATTCGGGCAGGGCAGCCATCATGCCGGGGATCATACCGTGCCCGGCATGAGTTATCCTATTCGCGAGGCTCCTGTCATGGCGAACGAAGGGCGACCACGTGATGAGCACGATTTACGAACAGCATTCTGTCAGTGTGATGGAAGACGGTGAGCCGGCCCGCTTCCGCTACCGCCTGTTGCGGCCGGCTGCCACGGAGCCTGGCAAAAAGTGTCCGCTCGTGCTTTTTTTGCATGGAGCCGGGGAACGGGGTAGCGACAATCTCGCCCAGCTCAAGTACCTGCCCACGTGGCTGGCCGAACCGGGCCTGCGGGAACGGTATCCGTGCTTCGTGATCGCTCCGCAGTGCCGGGCTGATCATCAGTGGGCGCCCTACGACTGGTCCGCCAAAAAAAGCAGCCCGCTGGCTCCCGCGTTGACGACCGATCTGGCGGCGGCGGTCGCGGCGGTCGATGCGGTCGTGGCTGCCGAGGCCATCGACTCCAAGAGAATCTATCTCACCGGCCTTTCCATGGGAGGCTACGGCGCCTGGGAGTTGGCCGCGCGGATGCCGGAACGATTTGCGGCGGTCGCACCGATCTGTGGCGGTGGCGACGAGGCGCAGGCAGCGAAACTCGCCGGCCTGCCGGTCTGGT
>JBIKNV010000252.1:0-4716 GCA_044358475.1 Pirellulales bacterium
CCGTCAAAGTTCATCGTCAACGCCCGCGTGCGAAACGACTTGTCACCCGGAGTCTGCCAGCGATGCAGCATGAACAACCGAGTGCCGTCCGGATTGCACAAGAGATGGTTGAACCAGTGCTTGGATTCCGGCCCAAACGCCGCCTCCGGCCGTCCCCTGAAGGGAATCGTCGCGGCAGCGGCAAACGAGAAGATCAACTGTTGGCGGCCTGTCTGGAAATCGATCCGCCAGATACCGGCATCCTCCGGGGCGAGTTGATCGCGGTTGGGATCCGGAATACCGCCGTAGCCGTAGCCGGGTCGCGTGTCGTTGAGCCGGCGGAAATCGGGGGCGAAGGCAACGCCACCCCCCGGAGCAATGCAATAGAAGGGATGCGGCAGGGTGGTCGTCACGCTCCGCTGCACGTCATGCAGGCGTGTGACAAAATGCCCGTCCTCGCGATCATTCCAGGCGACGAGGTGTGCCGCACCTGGCACCCATTGGAGCATGCATCCCTGCTGCCAGTTCCACGCCCGGCTGGTGCCGAGTTCGATCCAGCGATCACCATCGCCCGTGTCGATCATGCCGACCCGTATAGCATCGGTGGCCGTCGGTGAGCGGCCCTCGAACTCGACCTCGTTGGCCAGCACGAAGCGGTTGGTCACATCGAAGAGAAACTTGTCGTAGTAGCCCCGCCAATGGAAACGCGGCCCCCTCGTGATGGCCCGGAGCGGCGCGTTGAAGCGCAGCTCGCGGCCCAGCAGTGTTTGGTTCGGCTGGAAGGTCGCAGCTGCGGCGAGACCGCCGAGAAGGTGCCGACGAGAGATGGCAGTCGAGTGCATAGTCCCTCCCGTGTGGAGATGGGTGGTCAGATATTTTATAGTATCCAAGCCTGTCGGTATCGTTGACGACCACACTACCGGGAAAGAGCATTGCATGATTCGGATCGCCTTGCTCTGTGGGCTTGTGTGCGTACTCAGTGCGCCCTCTGTCCACCCGCAGGAAACACCTGTCAACACCGTTTCGGCTGCTGCCGGCCCGGCGGTACGGCCCAATGTCATTCTCTTCATTGCCGATGACGTGAGCTGGGACGACATCGGCTGCTATGCGACCGGCGAGCGGAACACGGCGGCAAGGACCCCGCGAATCGATCAACTCGCCGCCACCGGCCGACGGTTCGATAACGCGATCCTGACCGCCAGCAGTTGTTCACCGAGCCGGTCGAGCATCATCACCGGCCGCTACCCACACAATTGCGGCCGGGCGAGCGAACTGCATCAGCCGATTGCCGCGCACCTCCCGTGGTTTCCCAGGCTCATGCGAGAGGCCGGGTATTTCACGGCGCTTGTCGGGAAGAACCATATGACGGTCGACCGGCCACAGCCGGGAGAGTCCGCGTCTCCCGCCGCCTTCGATGTCGTGAAAAAAGGCTTCACCGCGGGCAACCGCGGTGGTCATGCCGAGTGGGTGCAGACGGTTCGCGAGCGGCCCCGCGACAAACCGTTCTTTTTTTGGTTTGCGGCGCTCGATGCCCATCGTGACTGGGATGGAGATGCGGACTGGCGTGAGGATCTCTACGGACCGCGACACGCTCACGCCGACGGAAGCGTACCGCCGTTTCTCATCGACGACCCCGCCACGCGGGCGGATCTCGCTTCGTATCGCAACGAGGTGACGCGGTTTGATTACTTCGTGGGCCAGGTCGTCGATGAATTGACGCGGCAGGATATCCTCGACGAGACGCTCCTCATCGTGATGGCTGACAACGGGCGGCCGTTTCCTCGGGCCAAGACCCGACTGCATGATTCAGGCATGAAGACGCCGTTCGTGGTGCATTGGCCCCACGGCGTGGGCCAGCCGGGCATCCCGACCAGGAGTCTTGTCAGCGCGATCGACATCGCTCCCACGATCCTGGCCGCCGCCGGAATCGAGGCGGCCGAAACCATGCAGGGAGTGAGTTTTCTGCCCCTTCTTGCCGATCCAGGGGCGGAGGTTCGGCAGGCCGCCTTTTCGGAACACAACTGGCACGATTACGAGGCCCATGGGCGGTCGGCTCGAACCAGCGATGGCTGGCTCTACATTCGCAACCGCCGCCCGCTGTTCCCCTGGCAGGGACCTGCCGACTCGGTGCGGTCGCCAGCACACAGGTCGCTGCTCACCGCCCGTGACGCCGGACGCCTCTCGCCATCGCAGGCCGACGTCTTCCTCGCACCGCGACCGGAGGAAGAGTTGTATTACACACCCGATGATCCCGATCAGGTCACGAATCTGATGACCGACCCGACCCATGCCGTCGACCGCGATCGGATGCGAAAGCTGCTCGCAGCGTGGACTGAACAAACCCGCGACAGCGTTCCATCCGGCCTCTCGACTGACGAGCATGATCGCGAAACGGGCCTGCTGCTCCCCGGGTCCCGTAAGGAGCAAAACTGGTTCCGGGGGACGCCTGCCGGCTGGGATCGTGATGCGGCACATGCCCTGGGCGCGGGGCCCCGCTAGCCGTGAATCAGCGGTCCGTTTGCGACTTCGGGACGCTCTTGCGACCGGGTCCGCCGGCCCCTACAGTCCCAGCCCAAAAACGATTCTTCCGCAGGCGGCGGTACTTACGGACGCCCACCTCATGACCCACTTCCGCCCTTTTGCAGTGCTTCGCTGTCACGCGGTCATCGGCGGCCTGGTTCTGGCGCATGCGGGTTTGATCGGTGATCGTGCGTGGACGGCCGAGCCGCGGCCCACCGCACCGCCGGCGCTCGAGCCGATCATGCGACCGTCACAGATCGTGCCCGAGCAGCCCAAGGCCATCTCGCGACCCGACTCGTGGCCTGGCGGCAAGAAGACGGAAGGCAACCCGGACGCCATCGGCAAGCACATTCTCTCGAGCATCCGGGAAAACCCCGGCGCCCCCCTTGAACCCCTCGAGGCGATCACGCCCGAGGCGGTGGCCGGCACCGTGGTGCAGACCCAATACACCGAGTCGTTCGTGCCACCTCAGCTGCCGCCGTCGGCCACCGCGACATCCCCGGACCTCGCCCGGCTCAACATGCGGTCGCTGGAAACGGCGATGGTGGTGGCGCGGGTCGGCCCCGAGGTCGTGCTCGAGGGCGATCTCATGACACCCACCGCGGCCGAGTGGCTCGCCAAGGTCTCGCCCGGCCTCGAGCCGGAACAGGTCCGTGAGCTGAAGCTCATGATCTACAAGCAGGTGCTCGGGCCCCACGTCGAGACGCTGCTCGTCTTCATCGATGCCTGCCGCACGATCCCGGAGGAACGCCTTCCCGAAATCGAGACCAAGGTCAATGAAGCCTTCGATGAAACGCAGCTGCCGAAGATGATGCAGGAGGCCGGCGTGAGCGGCACGCGTGAATACGAGCAGATGCTCAAGTCGCGCGGCCAGTCGCTGGAGCGGATGCGGAAGATGTTCTTCGAACGGGCCCTCGCCCAGCAGTGGCTCTCCACCCAGGTGGAAACCGACGATGAGATACCCCACGCCGACATGATCGCCTGGTACGAGAATCACTTGGCCGAGTACGACTTTCCCGCGAAGTCTCGCTTCGAGCAGCTCACGGTGAAGATCACGCCCACGCTGTCCCGCGATCAGGCATGGAACAAGCTTGCCGCGATGGGCAACGAGGTGTTTGGCGGCCGACCGTTTGGCGAGGTGGCCCGCGAAAAGTCGGAGGGCCCGACGGCCTCCGGTGGCGGCACGTATGACTGGACCACGAAGGGATCGCTCGTCTCGAAGGTTGTCGACGAGGCGATCTTCACGCTGCCCGTGGGCCAATTGAGCACGATCCTCGACGATGGCTCCGCCCTCCACATCATCCGCGTCACGGAACGGACCGATGCCGGCCGCACGCCGTTCATCGAAGCCCAGGTCGGGATCCGCGAGAAGCTGGTCCAAGACCGGAAGAAAACCGAGATGGAGGCCTACCTCAAGCGACTGCGGGATCGGACGCCGGTGTGGACGGTCTTCGACGACGACCCGGCCAAGAGCGTCACCGCCGGCCGTCCCACGACGGTGCGGTGACATCCCGCTCCGCGAAGACGACCGCGCGTCGGGTGCGATCGATGCCCACGAGGCCACCGGTCACCGGATCGGCGGCAAACCCCTGGCCGGGAAACGGGCAATGCAGGGCCTCGACGAGTCGCAGTTCGTCTCCCACCTCCGGGAGCCGCAGCCGGTAGAGCACGCGGAAGTGGTGATGCGATACCAGGAGCGTGTCGCCGTCCCAGATGCCACCCGATCCGCTCATGCCGTCCCAGTCGGCGACGACGTCCGCGGGAAACGTACACCGTCGTCGTTCCCGATCGAACCCTCCCGCCTCGTACTCGACGAGCAGGGTGCGGGCGTTGTCGTCGCCGTAGTGAGCGAAGCAGCACCACCAGCGGCCTTCTCGCACCACGCACCAGACGAGGCTGCCGGGTGGATCGCGAAACACATGGTGCACCGTGAGTGTGCCAGCGACCGGGTCATAGACGCGGATATCGGATTCGTGGGGCATGGCGGGGTAGTTGGAATGGCTGCACCACAGCTTCCCCTCGTGCACAAAGCCGCTGTTGAGATGCTTTGTGTCGGGCGTCGTCGCGGTCGCCACTAGTCGGGCGGTCGCCCGGTCGTAGCGGGCGACGGTCGTGCTCGAAATCGCGTACACGCCTTGCCCGTCGGCAGCGGCCGCCTGGGTGGCGTGGGGCGAAGCGAGCAGACGGGCCGTGGTCCAGCCGGCAACCCGCGGCAGC
>JBIKNV010000142.1:0-6777 GCA_044358475.1 Pirellulales bacterium
GGTGCCACCGCGACCAGCAGGAAAATCAGAAGTGCGTTCATGACTGAGCATCGTTGCCGATGCCTGCAGGGACGGCTAGACTGCCGCCTGGCGGGCAGTTTTCGGCCGCGAAATCCAGGAGCAGCACCATGAGTGCCCCGACATCAAAACCCGTCGCCGCCCCCCCGTGGCCGGGCAGCAAAGCCGACGGCATTGCCCGGCTCGACTTCAACGGCGAAACGGCCGAGATTCCGGTCATCATCGGGACCGAGGGGGAGCGGGCCCTCGACATCGCCAAGCTGCGGGCCACCACCGGCGTGATCACGCTCGACGAGGGCTACGTCAACACCGGCTCCACCACCAGCGCCATCACCTACCTCGACGGCGAGAAGGGAATTCTTCGCTATCGCGGCTACCCGATCGAGGTCCTGGCCGCGAAGGCCGACTATGTCGAGGTGGCTTACCTGCTGATCTACGGCAAACTGCCGACCAGTGACGAGTTAGATTCGTTCCGCACGTCGCTCTCGCTCCACACGATGATCCACGAGGACATGCGGAGCTTCTACAGCGGGTTCCCTCGCGACGCCCACCCGATGGCGATCGTCGGGAGCGTGGTGGGAGCCCTCTCCACCTTTTACCAAGACTCGCTCGACGTCCGAGACCCGCGGCAGGTCGAGGTGAGCGTGCATCGCTTGCTGGCGAAGCTCCCCACCATCGCGGCCTACAGTTACAAGAAGTCGGTCGGCCAGCCGCTGATGTATCCGCGAAATGACCTCGGGTACTGCGAAAACTTCCTCCACATGATGTTCGCCGTGCCGTGCGAGGAATATCACGTCGATCCCGATTTCGCTGAAGCGCTCGACATGCTCTTGATCGTGCATGCCGACCACGAGCAGAACTGCTCCACCTCGACCGTTCGCATGGTGGGTTCGAGCGATGCCAACCTCTTCGCGAGCATCTCGGCCGGGATCTCGGCCCTCTGGGGTCCGCTCCACGGCGGTGCCAATCAGGCCTGCGTGGAGATGCTCGAGCGGATCGGGGCCGACGGCGGCAACGTGAAAAAATACGTCGATCTGGCCAAGAAGAAGGACTCCGGCTTCCGCCTCATGGGCTTCGGACACCGCGTCTACAAGAACTACGACCCGCGGGCCAAACTCATCAAAGCCACCTGCGACAAGCTGCTGGCCAAGCTTTCGATCCGCGACCCGATCTTCGACATCGCCCAGCAGCTCGAGGAGGTGGCGTTGGCTGACGAATACTTCATCGAGCGGAAGCTCTATCCCAACGTCGACTTTTATTCCGGCGTGATCTATCGGGCGATGGGCATTCCCGTGCAGATGTTCACGGTGCTCTTTGCGATGGGCCGGTTGGCCGGCTGGATCGCCCACTGGATCGAGATGCATCACTCGCCCACGAAGAAGATCTGCCGGCCGCGGCAGGTCTACACGGGCGAGATGCGGCGGGAGTTCGTGCCGATCACGAAGCGGACGTAGAAGGGACGGGGGACTGTCCTACCCTCGGTTTGACGATCCCCGCTTCCCACGGAAAAACTCCGTCAGGATGCCCCCGCACTGCTCGGCCAGCACGCCGCCGACATGCTCCACGCGGTGGTTGAGCCGGGCATCCTCGAAGAGCCTGTAGAGCGATACGACAGCCCCGGCCTTGGGGTCGGCCGCACCCCACACGACCGTCGGCACGCGGGCCTGCAGGATCGCCCCGGCACACATCGGACAGGGCTCGAGTGTCACGTACAGCGTGCAGCCTTCCAGTCGCCAACTGCCGAGCTGGGCTGCCGCCTGCGTGAGCGCGATCATCTCGGCGTGGGCGGTGGGGTCGGCCAATTGCTCCCGCTGATTGTGGGCACTGGCAATGATGCGGCCAGCAGCCACCACCACCGCCCCCACAGGCACCTCGTCCTCCACGGCGGCCGCCCGGGCCTCCTCCAGCGCCAGCCGCATCCAGCGGTCGTGCGGCTGTTCTCCCGAAAGCATTCGCTCCAGGCTCTCTTCGTCATCGTCAGGAAAATCGAAGTCCATAGCCGAAAATCTATCCGATGCAGCGGTGCGGTGACTTGGGAACGCTCGCGGAATCGGGTACGATTTTTAGGTCCTTCCTCCCCCGGAGCACCTTTTTTATGGATCCGACCACGCTCGTCCTTCGCTGGGCCCACATCTTGGGCGCCGTGATCGCCGTCGGCGGCCTGGCGTTTGCCCGTTTCGGCCTCCTGCCGGCCCTGGCTGACTTCGACGAGGAGACACGCACCAGGATTCATGAATCGATCCGCCGTCGCTGGCTCCCCTGGGTGATCGGCGCGATCACGCTCCTGCTGGCAAGCGGGTTAGCCAATTTCCTCCTCTTCAATTCACTCGTGAAGGAGCAGGGCTGGGCTGGCGGCATGTGGATGCGGCAGACCAGCTACCACGCGCTCTTCGGCGTGAAGTTTCTCCTGGCAATGGCGGTCTTCTACTTCGCCAGTGGCCTGGTCGGACGGGGACAGGGCACACAGTGGATTCGCGACAATCGCGCGACGTGGCTCAGCGTGACACTCGGCATGGCGGTGGGGATCGTCATGCTCTCGGGCTGGATGCGGCAGCTTCACACCGGTCCCAACATCGTTGCCGACGGCGGCGTCGTGCTCGAGGAGACGGCGGTCGACGGGGAGGACTCGGCACCCCGCTACCGCGACGGCGAAGCAGGCTCACGGTTCCGGGGGCCCGAGGGGGGCCTGATTCTCCCCGGAGCTGAGCAGGCGACCAACCCCGCCACAGCGCAGTGACCCCGTCGAGGCTGCCATGGACAAGAAAGAGAAGAAGCGGATGGAGGTGCTGCACCAGAAGATCGCCAAACTGCAGCAGCAGTTGGCGGGTGCAAAGAAGCAGCCCGATGATCCGACCGAGGTGCCTCGGCTCGAACAGGCGCTCGCCGCTGCCCATGCCGAGTTGGCAGCCTTGAAGAAGTCCTGACATGGGCCTTGCCGACCTGTTCAAGTTCTTCGGCGGCGGCAGGCCGCGGGTCGATCTCTGGCGTCGCTACGAGAAGCTCCACGAAAGCTCTTCTGGCACGATGTCCGCGTTCTACAAGGTCCGCGACCGGAGGACCGGTGAGATCGTCGGCCTGAAGGTTGTCAACATGGCCAAGGCCGCGCCGATCGAGCGGAGGTACCAGAAGCTTGGCAAGCCCAACGAGGGTGAGATCGGGCTGGCGATCTCCGGCCCCCATATCGTCAAGACGCTCGACTGGGGCACGACCCGTGAAGGCGGCCTGTTTCTCGTCGAGGAATTTGTCGAAGGGCGGCTGCTCCACGTCCTGATCTCGTCAGGCAAGCCGCTCGAGCCTGCCCGCCGGCTCAGCTATATCCGTCAGGCGGCCGAGGCGATCGGCTCGGTCCATACAGCAGGCTTCGTCCATCGCGACGTCTGCCCCCGCAACTTTCTTGTCACCCCCGACGACCGCCTCAAACTCTTCGACTTCGGCCTCACCGTGCCCGACAAACCGGTTTTTTTACAACCCGGCAACCGTACGGGCACGCCGAACTACATGGCGCCGGAGGTTGTCCGACGCCGTCAACTCGACAAGCGGGTCGACATCTTTGCCCTCGGCGTAACAGCCTTTGAGATCTGCACGCTCACCCTCCCCTGGCCACGGGGCACGACCGGGCAGGCGGCGCTCTCCCACGATTCACCGCCAGCCGATATCCGGGCGGGCTGGCCCGACATTCCCGACCGGCTGGCCCGGGCCATCATGGCCTGCCTGGAGGCCGAGCCGGCCGGACGGCCAGCCTCGACGGAGGCTTTTTTGAAGATGATCGCCACGGTGGAGGCGTGATCCGAGGGATCCCTTGAAGCGGGCGGCCGTGCATCGTACTTTGATGAGCCAGACCACGATTTTTTCAGGACTGCCCGAGGAGTTCTCCCATGACGATGGACAAAAGCCTTCGCGTTCGCAAAGGGTCCACCAGCGCCCGAGGCGTGCTCAGTCGCGCCGAGCGAATTGCCAAGCTGAAGGAAATGGACCGTTGGGAGGAAGGCCGTAGCCCAACCGGCCTGCCGAAGGTGCGGGTCTACAAGATGTCGATGAAGAAAAAGAAGAAGGCCAAGGAAGAAGGCGCCGAGGGCGCCGCCAAGCCGGCGGCCGCGAAGAAGTAGTCCTCGCTGCAGTCTTTCCTACGGCTGCCGGCTGGCGGGTGATCCGACGCTTCGTGCTGCCTGCTGGCCAGACGCGATCACCTGCGGGATGCCTACGCCCTCATACGCAGCTCCTGCCAGGGCCAGCCGCGGGAGCGCCGCGGCCCGGGCGGCAATGGTCACCACGCGTTGCACGTGCCCCACGTGATACTGAGGCATCGCGGCATGCCAGCGGTCGATCTGCACAAGGTGCGGCGCCGCATGAATGCCGAGAAGATCAGCCGCCTCGTACCGCACCCGTGCGAGCAGAGCGGTGTCATCGAGCTGCGCAGCTCCCGGATCGAGCGCACCGCCCACGAACACACGAATCAACACGTGCCCGGCGGGAGCGCGGCCGGGAAACTTCGAGCTCAGGAAGCTGATGGCAAGGATCTTGCGTCCTTCACAGCGTGGTATCACGAGCCCAGCGGCGTCGAGCGGGTGAGCGACATCGCCGCGGTCATAGCCGAGTGAGACCACCGCTGATCCGGCATATTCGATCTGGCTGAGCTGCGCGGCGAGCGTTTGGTCGGCTTCCCGCAACACGGCAGCCGCCGCCGGCGCCGGCAGGGCGATGATCACGGCATCGGCCGCGACCGCCGACTGCCCTTCGATGTCCACCTGCCAGCGTTCGCCTTCCCGCCGCACGGCCAGGGCCCGCCCCCGTACAAACTGCCCACCCCGTTCACCAACATGCTCTGCCAGCCGCCGGGGGAGCGTCTCCATGCCCGAGGCCAGACTGACGAACTGGCCATACCGCGCCCCGCTGGCAGACTGACCTCGTGGCGTACACCGTAGGCGGGCGAATTCACCGGCGAACAGGCTGCCGTCATGGCGCTCCATGGCAAGAAAGTCGGGGCAGGCTGCCGCCATGCTCAGCCGAGCGGGATCAGCCGTCCAGATGCCGGAAACGAGAGGCTGCACGAGTCGCTCGAAGGCTTCGCGCCCCAGCCGGCGAACGGCAAACTGCTCGAGTGATTCGTCGTCGCCGTGGCCCCGCCGGATCAGTGGCTCGCACAACAACCTGAGTTTGCCGGCAGGCGAGAGCAGCGGTGTCGTCAGGAGGCTCCAGACCTGCCCAGGAGCGAGGAGTCGAAATCCGGCCGGCACAGGCAGCAGCCGGCCCTGGTGCAGGATCAGCGCCCGCCGCACCGGAGCCGCGATGCCGACCAGTTCACCCGAGAGGCCAATCCGCTCGACGAGTTGGACACCCTCCGGTCGAGCCGCCAGAAAACTGTCGGCAGCCCGTTCGACAAGCCAGCCGTCGCGTCGCACGCTGGCCACGACGCCGCCCGGCCGAGTGTCCGCATCGATGATCGTGACCTGCATCCCACCGGAGGGCTGACGCAGCAGTTCCTCGGCGGCGGCCAGCCCGGCCAGGCCTCCGCCCACAACGACCACCCGCTGTGTTGCATCGCTGCTGTGTTGCATCACTGGAGAAGTCCCGCTGTCACGCACCCGCGTGGGGATCTGGGCAAGCCACGAAAGCCCGTGTGATCCGGGTGAATTTGGTCTGGATCAGCCCGTGGAGGAAGCCTAGTGTCCCGCTCCAATTCGGGGTAGGCCGCGAGCGGACGCCCCTTGTTCACAGATGGAAGGAGAACCCGTCGTGGCTACGCAGCGGTGCTCACAAGGTGTGGTCTTAGGACTCGTTCTGCTTGCGGCCGTGACTGGTGCCGGCCTTGCCGGATGCTCGCGAACACCGGTCGCCAAGGATTCACAGGCTACCACCGCGCCATCGCAACCCCTGCGTCAACCACGGTGGCTCGAGTCCTATCGCGATCGCACTGCCAAGCGTTCCCAGCCCGCCACCGAACCGCCGGCACCGGAGGCCGCGCCGGTCGCCCCGCCGGCGCCGGCGACCCTGGCGGCTGATCCGCAGGCCGCGGCCGTCGAGACGAGCATTTCCGACCCATCCATCGAACTGGCGATCCCGGACACGCCTCCCGCTTCCGCCGACGGTAAGCCGGGCCGCGCACTGGTTCTCTCACGTGACACGTCTGCCGTCGATGCATTTGCTCTGCTGACCGCCGGCTGGACCGACCTGGCGCCCGGTGAATCGGCCGGCCCCAAGCCCGACGAAGCCGTCGAAGAATCCTCGGCGCAGCCGCAGGAAAGACTCGGCCCGGAGTCGAGCGTGTTGAACCCCGAGCAGACGACCGATGGCGATCCGCCATCCGAGCCAGCCGTGCCGGTCCAAGAGAGCGCCCAGCCGGAGCAGATCGTCGACGCCAAGCCTCAACCTGAGCCGGCCCCGATCGCGTCGTGGGCTAAACAGGCCGATGAACCTGAGTCGACTGAGCCACCGTCGGTCACGACGGAGACAGCGCCCGCGGAGTTGCAGCCCCCCACCGCGACCGACATCACCGCGGCCGATGAGCCGGCACCGATGCCGAGCGGGGCTGAACAATTACCTGCTGCTCCGGTGGCTGAGCCGCCCGATCAGACGCCCACGCTGTCAATCGATCCAGCCAGTTTCCAAGGGGTATTCCCCGGCAAAACCACCCGCGATGAGGTGGAGGCCTCATGGGGCAAAGGCGAGCCATTCGCCCGCGACGACGGCACGACCGGCCTGTTCTGGAAGGTGGAGCCCTTCGAGCGGGTTGAGGTGATCCTCGACGGCGAAGCGGTCGGC
>JBIKNV010000048.1:0-11476 GCA_044358475.1 Pirellulales bacterium
ACGACGACCGACTCATCGCCTGGCATTCCTTCTGTCCGTTTTGACCCCGCGCATCGACGTCATCAAGACGTTCACGTTCGGCGGAGCCGCCGCGAGTCAGCCCGCCGGCTCGCGCCGGCGGCTATGTGGGGGACGAACTCGCGCCGGCGGCTTCTTGTGGGGCCGGCTTAGGCCGGCGATCCACGGCGGCTGGATACGCTCTCGCCACCGACGAGCAACGCCACTGTATTGACGACGGCGTCGACGTCGTCGGCCGCATTGAAAGGCCCGAAGCTCACCCGCACCGTTCCCCCCGCCGCCGTGCCAAGATGCTGGTGCACCCGGGCCGCGCAGTGAAATCCGCTCCGGGCCTGCACACCGGCAGCCTGCTCGAGCACGGCGGCCACCTCGGCCGGATCGAAGCCGGCGACGGTGAAGCTCACGATCGGCGCAGAACCGACTGCTGCCGAACCGGCGACGGCGCCGATCACGTCGACCCCCGGAACCTCCGCGAGCCGAGCGGCACAGTCGCGAGCCAGCCCACGGCAGGCGGCGGCGACGGATGAAACCGACCGCGTCTGGAGCCATTCGACAGCCGCCGCGAGCCCGGCGATCGCCGGCAGGTCCGGTGTGCCGGCTTCCATGCGATCGGTAAAGTCTGCCGGCATCTCGAGGCTGTCGCTCGACGAGCCGGTTCCCCCCTGCACCAAGGGCGCGATCGCGATGCCGGGCCGCACGAAGAGGATCCCCACCCCCATCGGACCGAGCACCCACTTGTGGGCCGGTGCCGCCAGCATGTCGGCACCGATGGCAGCGAACTCAGGGGCCGAGATCTGGCCGAGCGTCTGGGCCGCGTCGAGCAGCAGGAGGCCGCCACGTTCGTGGGCCAGCCGGGCGATCGTGGCCGCATCCTGGAGGGCGCCGGTCACGTTCGATGCATGCGAACAGGCCACCAGCCGTGTGGGAGACCGCCAGGACGCGGCGATCGCAGCAGGGTCGACGCGGCCTGATCCATCACAGGGCACGATATCGAGGGTGATCACGCCCCGTGACGCCAGCCAATGGAGCGGACGAAGCGTGGCGTTGTGGTCAGCGGCAGTGGCGATCACATGGTCGCCGGCCTGCACGACTCCGTGAATCGCCATGTTGAGGGCGAGCGTTCCGCCGGCGGGAAATGCCACGCAGTCCGGTTCGACGCCTCCCAGCATCGCTGCCACGAGGGCCCGGGCCCGGTCGATGATCCGACCTGCCTCGACCGCCTCTCTATACGCTCCACGGCCGGCCGCGACACCGAGCGTTCGGGCCGCCCGGTCCCAGGCGTCGTACACGCCCTGCGGCTTGGGCCAGGAGGTGGCGGCGTTGTCAAGGTAGCGACGGATCGGCTTCGTCACGCGTCAGCCTCCGATCTCGTACATCGCCCGTTGCGGACGCGCGAAGGTTGGGGTGCCGATGCCGTGGGCCTGTTTCTTCGCCGCCACGCACTCGCGGAGCATCTCGGCCAGGCTGGCGTCGATCTCGTCAGGCTCGTCTCCCGAGCGAAGGACAGCGCGGGCGTCCCACTCCACGCTTGAAAAAAGGCAATTGCGAAACTGGCCGTCGGCAGTGAGCCGCAGCCGATCGCAGCGATCGCAGAAGGGCTGCGTGACCGGGTCGATGAAGCCGACACTCCCCTCTCCATCGACCCAGTCGTAGTCGATCGCCGGCTGGCCGGCGTCGTGCCGCGATGCCGCCACCAGCGGGCCGACATCCCGCGTAAGAATGCCGCGAACGTCGGCACCCGAGAGCACCTGCCGATCCGACCAGCCAGCCTCGGCATCCAGCGGCATGAACTCGATGAACCGCAGGTGGAATCCCTCCCGGCGGCAGAAGAGGGCCAGCGGCACGATCTCGTCCTCGGTGAGCCCGCGGATCGAGACTGCGTTGATTCGCATGCGGCGAAAGCCAGCCGCCTTCGCCGCTGACAGGCCGGCCAGCACACGATCAAGCCCGCGACGGCGGGCGATCGTTTCAAACATCTCCTCGCGCAGGCTGTCGAGGCTCACGTTGAGCCGATGCAGTCCCGCCCGCCGCAGCGGCTCGGCCTGCTCCGCCAGAAGCAGACCGTTGGTGGTCAGTGCGATGTCATCGATGCCGGGAACCGCGGCCAGGTGGCCCACAAGTTCGTCGATGTCGCTGCGAACCAGTGGCTCCCCGCCCGTGAGCCGAAGCGTGAGGATGCCGAGCCCAGCAGCTACCCGCACCGCCCTGGTGATCTCCTCGTAGGAAAGCAGCTCGACCCGTGGCTTGAAGACCACTTCCAGCGGCATGCAGTACGTGCAGCGGAGGTTGCACCGGTCAGTCACGCTGATTCGCAGATCCGTATGCGCCCGGCCAAACGCGTCGATAAGGCGGTCTTCCTTGGCTGGCTGGATCATGCGATGCCTCCCGGCACGGTGTCGGGATGGACCCACCCGCGACTGCCATCGGTGCCCACCTCGCATTTCCAGATCGGCACGTCGGCCTTGATCCGCTCCATCAGCCACTCCGCTGCGGCGAAGGCCGCCCTCCGGTGAGGGGCGCTGGTGGCGATCGCCACACTCGTCTGACCGACGGCAACCATGCCCAGACGATGCTCAATTCGGCAGCCAATCAGTCCAAAACGTTGCACCGCGTTTGCGCGCAGCGATTCGAGCGCTGCGGCTGCCATCGGCTCGTGGGCTTCATATTCCAATTCGTGCGTCTCGACGCCGTCGGTGACTCCGCGGGTGGTTCCCACAAAGAGCACGTTGGCTCCCGCGGCGGGGCTGGCGACCTCGGCGATCAGCCGCTGCGTGTCGATCGGACCGCGAACGAGCATGGTTGGTGACGATTGCATCGTGCTCTCCTAACCACCGCTCACGGGCGGAATGATCGCGACATCGGCCGTGGACGGGATCGCCGTGTCGGCGTCAACGTAGCGGTTGTCGATGGCCACGGCGCTGTTGGCGACGACGGCTGCCACGGCAGGGAGCGCGTCAGCAACGGCCGCCTTGAGATCGGCCGCCGTGCCGTGCTGCCACGGCAGTTCGAGCAGCCGACGGCCGGCAGCTGCGGCCAGCCCGGCAAACAGTTTCACCCGCAGCGTGACCGGAGAGGTCGATGGTGACGGATTGATGGTCATGAACTGGTGGTGAGCCGTCCGCTTGGCGTTGTCAGGAGGGGCTCGAGCCCAGTCGGCCCCGGCAGCAGACCGTACGACTTGGCGAGCAACTTGATCGGATGCACAGTCGGCTTGGTGGTGCCCTGCTCCATTTGTAGCCGGCAGGAGGAGCACTCGGTAGCACCGGCATCGACGCCTTCCGAGCGGATCGCCGTGGCAAGCCCCAGTCCGGCCCGCAGGCTGGCGCGGTAGTGATCCCGTGCGAGGCCAAACGTGCCCGCCATGCCGGAGCAGCCACGATCGGCCGCGTCGAGCGACAGCCCGGGGATCAGCCTCAGGAGATGCTCGGCGTGGCTGCTTCCCGTCCCGAGACGTGTGTGACATGGGGCATGATAAAGCAGCCGCGCGGACACCGGATTGAGGTCGAGCCGCAGCCGCCCCTCGCGGTGCAGTTCCCAGAGGAACGTGGCGGCATCGCAGGTGCTGTCGACGACCCGTTGCATGTCGTCGTCTTCGACGAGCAGCGGATAGTCGTGCCGGATGCAGGTGACGGCCGCCGGCTCGGTGCAGACGATCCGGTACCCGAGCCGCACGGCCTCGGCCAGCACCCGCATGTTGGTGCGGGCCAGTCGGCGGGCACCATCGAGGTCACCTTCCGAGACCAGCGGCATTCCCGCCGCAACCTGCCGTGGGTCGATGAACACGCCGATTCCGTTTCGCTCCAAGACCGCCACGAAGGCCTGCGCGAGGAGCGGATCATGACGACGGGCGAACGTGTCGAGAAAGTAGAGCACGCGTGGACCGCTGCGACGGGATGGCCGCGTGAGGCCACGCCGGGCCGCCCACCGCAGGAGTTGGTTGCCCGCAAACGGCGGCAGCTTGCGACCCCGGGCCACCCCAAGCACCCTCTCGATCAGCCAGCGTGCCTGTGGATTGGCGAGTGCCGCATTGGCCAGCGGCCGCACTGCGCCGCCGAGGGCTGAAAGTGTGTCGGCCCGCGACAGCACCCAGGGGGTCCACCGCAGGCCGTTGGCAGCCACCTGCGCCCCCTTGAGTTGCATCACGATCGCCGGAATGTCGACTGCCGCCGAGCAATCGATGCGACACTGATGACAATTGAAGCAGGTGTCGGTGATCGTGCGGGCCGCCTCCGACTCGAGCGACGCGGCGTCGAGCCGACCGGCGAGGAAGGCTGCCATCAGGTTGGCCTTCGCCCGCGGCGCGGCCTCCTCGGCCGGATTCTCCCGATATCGAGGACACATCCGCATGGTCGGGCCCTGGCCTCGACAGGCCCCACACCCGTTGCAGGCATCGACCTCGTCGATCAACCCGTCCTCTGTCCAACGCAGCATCGGCAGGGTGGAGGCGTAGGCTCGATCCAAAGCCGGACGGAAGCCGACCGGTGACAGGGCCGCATCTTCCTCCGGCTCCAGCGGCGGCACGATCTTGCCCGGATTGAGGACACCATAGGGATCGAAGAGTCGCTTCACGTCGCTGCAGACGGCGGCAAACTCCGGGAAGTATTTTTGAAAGAAGGCCGTCCGCGACAACCCCAGGCCCTGCTCGCCACCAATCGTGCCCCCCACGGCGACAACCTCCGCATAGACCGCGTCGGCCAACCGCTCCAAACGCTCACGCTCGCCGGCAGCCCGCGGATCGGCAAACGTGCGCACGTGCAGTTGCCCGTGGTTGGCATGGCCAAAGAGCATGGCCGTGGCCGCCTCCCGTCGCTGCACATCCTGGAGCCGCCGCAGAAACTCGGGCAGTGCGTGAGGCGGGATCACGATGTCCTCGATATAGGCAACCGGCCGTACCTGGCCGCGCACCTCATGGACAGTCGAGAGGAGGTTGCGAGACAGCTCCCAGAAAAGTTCGGCGTCGAAGGCATCCTCGGCGCGGCGGGCGTCAATCGCCAGTCGCCCCCCGCCCCAGCGGGCCCCCTGGGCGAGCCTCAGCGCCTCGTCGAGCTTCGCCTGGCACTGCTGCAGCTCGGGGGCGGAAAATTCGACGAGCAGGCCGGCGTCTGCCACCGGCGGAATCAGCAGGTCGAAGGCCACCTTCGCCGTCCGCGCGAGCATCAGGTGCCGCTTGTCGAAGAGGTCGCAGGCGCTCGGGCCGAGCGGCCGGAGCCGCAGCGCCAACTCAGCGGCCTTGTCGAGCGAATCGAAGAGGATGAGCCCCACGACAGAGGCGACGGAGTGTGCGGCCGTCTCGAGCGTGGCCTCGGTGACGATACCGAGTGTGCCTTCGGCGCCGGCCAACAGTTTCGGCAGATCGACGAGACCGTCTCGTTCCAGGCTGTCGAGCCGATAGCCACCGTGGAGACTCCGGGTCGGCGGACAGGCGGCGGCGATCGTTTCCCGTGACGCCGTCAGAATCGCGGCCACGCCGGC
This sequence comes from Pirellulales bacterium, assembly GCA_044358475.1. Classification (GTDB taxonomy): domain Bacteria; phylum Planctomycetota; class Planctomycetia; order Pirellulales; family UBA1268; genus CACORA01. The sequence goes on from JBIKNV010000048.1 coordinate 5,491, forward strand.
AGCAAGGTTGGCCATCCGATTGGGAGCGGCGTCGTCAGGCTGGATGAATCGCGGCCGTGTCGGCTCCATCTCGACGATGCTGCCGTCGCCAAGCACGACCTGGGCAGAGACCAGGCGGCTGCGCACGTCGCCGCAGCGGGCAAACCGGCTCCCCGACGTGTTGCGGCCGATCATCCCGCCGATTGTGGTCACCCCCCGGTTGGCAGGATCGGGACCGAACGAACGATGGAATCGGGCCAAGTGGTCTTCGAGCACCGCGCCGACCACGCCGGCCTGCACGCGCACGGTGCTATCGCCCGTTGCCGTGATCCTTCGCAGGAAGCGACAGCAGTCGATGACCACGCCGCTCCCGAGCGCCATGCCCGCCACGCTCGATCCCGCACCGCGGGCATGGACGGGGATCCGTTGTTCGGCCGCCCACCGCACGACCGCCGCCACATCGTCCGCCGTCCGGGGCCGCACCACAGCCAACGGCCACACCTCGAACAGGCTGCCGTCGGTGGCATAGAGTGCGCGGCTGGCATCGTCGCAGAGCACATCGCCCGAGACGATGCCGCGAAGATCTTCCTCGACTCTGCGGCGATCCAGTTCCATGCCGAGCTTTCTGCGCCGCGAGGCGTTGCCGAGCCGTCAGGCGGCAGGAGGGCCGCCCGCGTTCCCATTCGACAGGCTCTGTGTGCGGGCCATCATCTGCCGATGCTTTTCGTGCGTTTCCAGATCGAAGGTGCCGAACGATTCTACGACGTCGTCGCCGGAATAGCGGGCGGCGCAGCGGTAGCAGGTGAGGCACTCGGGCATGAAGAGATAGAGCACGACGTCGAGCAACGCCGTGCCGAAGAGAATGGCGAACGTCGCCACCAATTCCCGCATGCCCCAAGCCACGCAGCTGGCTGCCAGACCGGCCACGACGATGCCGACGCCAAGCCGCTGCGGAAAATCCTTCCGCCGGAAGAGCTCCGTGCTCGGGCAGATGAGGCACCGCCGCAGTCGCAGCGCCCCCACACCCCCAGAATCGGAACGAGCGATCGCATCCGCGGGAATCGGCAGCGTCGCCTGGCAGGCGGTGCAGATGAGCGACGACAGCGTTTCAACCTGGTCGCTGGTGACGGTCGCGCCACAGGCGGGGCAGGCATAGGTGATGCGCATGAAAAATCTCAAAGCGGTTAAGCGACGCTGATCGATCCCAGCAGCTGCCCCGCCAGTTCGCCCGTGATGGCGGCGAGGCAGGCCACATAGAGGATACCCGTGGCACTTTGCGTGTTGGGAATGTCGAGGGTCTTACGGCTCATCCAGAGCAGGATTGGCAGGCCGATGAGCCCGGCCAGCCAGCGGAGCGACAGGATGGCGAGCGTGGCACGGTCCGCCCCGGCCATCTGGCTGATATGCGGCATGGCGGCCAAGACCGCCACGACCAGTTGGGCAGCCCAGGCGGCAAGGGCCCAGTCGATCATCCGCTTGAGCGCGTCGATCCGCATGCCAGGGGCGTTGAGATACCAGTGGCCCAGCAGCATCGCATGCACCGTGAGGCCGACAACGAGACCGGAGAGCAGGGCCGAGAAGATCCGCCACGCCACTACCGGGGCTGGATCAGCCGCCGTCACGACCCCCACCGCCGCAGCCAGGAGCAGCCCGCTGGCAAGGCACGATGCGATTCCGGGACGGTCACGCTGCGCCAGCCAGGCCACACTGCCGAGCCACGCCACCACGGCCGCGACACCCGCCAGCCACGACGCGCCGCCCGGCCCCGCCGTGGCGGCCAGCAGCGCGGCAAACGTCGCCAGCCCCATGACCACCAACAGGTTGATACGGAAAAATCCCGCCGGCACCAGCCGACTCGGTGTGAGCACGAGGCCGACCGCGAGCCCCCAGCCGAACCGGCAGAGAAAATCGATCAGCAGCGTCATGCGACGCCCGCCACAATCTGGTGAGCTGTCACACCGAAAAAGGTGGCAGCCACCTTTCGTCCGGCCCCCACCGTGGCCGTCATAGCGGCCGCCTCCCATAGATCAGCGACAGCACCTCCGCCCGGCTCGACACGTTGGACCGGAACAGGCCCTTCATCGCCGAGGTCACGCAGATGCTCGAGGGTTTGCGCACGCCGCGGATCGTCATGCAGGTATGCGTGGCCTCCACGACCACCGCGACCCCTTTCGCTCCCAGATCGATCTCCAACAGGTCGGCGATCTGCTCGGTCATCCGCTCTTGGACCTGCGGCCGATGCGACACCACCTCGACGACGCGGGCCAGCTTGCTCAAGCCCAGCACGCGGCCGTCGGGGAGATAGCCGATGTGGGCGTGGCCCATGAAGGGCAGCAGGTGATGCTCGCAGACGCTATTGAAGGCGATGTCGCGCACCAGCACGATCTCGTCGTACTTCTCCGTGAACGCCTTCCGCAGGTGTTCACGGGGATCCTGCCGCAGCCCGGTGAACATCTCGGCATACATGCGGGCCACGCGGGCAGGCGTCTCGAGCAGACCCTCGCGATCTGGATTCTCGCCAACGGCGATCAGAATCTCGCGCACAGCCCGCTCGATCCGGGCATGATCGACCCCGGCTGCCGCGGTCGAGGGCCCGTCGTCATGAACCCCGCAGCCGGCATGGACGCTTTCGTCGCGGGAAGGGCATGGCTCCGTATCTGACATGCCTCAACTCTAATTGATCGAGAATTGCGGGGGAAAGGGGCGGCGTTGCCCGGCCGCAGGACGGCCCGCCATCGCCTCCAAGAGCACCTGGGCGCGGCGAAACACATCACACTCTCCCAAGAGCCGCATCTTCCACTCGAGATCGAGATCGAGCGTGTAGGAGACAATGTCGGCGAGCATGCCGAGCGTGATCTGGCTGCCGAGGAGCTGGTCGAGCTGGTCATAGGCGGCCGGCATCTTCGGCATCGCCCGCTTGAACGCGGCGAGCAGTTTCTGCTGCAGTTGCGTCGCCAGGCCCGGAGGTGCCTGCTCTGGCTCGTGCTCCTCCATGATCTCGGCTTTGAACACGCGGAACGGTCGGCTCGGTGGCATCTCGGTGATCAGGCTCAGCCGGCGGACTCCGAGCAGGAGCACGTTGTAGGTGCCCTCGGGCGTCCGCTGATGGCTGGCCACGCGGCACAGGCAGGCGGTGGGCCGCAGTGGGGGCCGTCCCTCATAGTCTTTCTGCCAGCCGGGCGCATGCACGCCCAGCGCGATCAACCGGTCGTCCTCGACAGCCTCCTCCAAGAGGTCCCGATAGCGGGGCTCGAAGATATGCACCGCCTGCATGACGTGTGGAAACATCACGAGGTTGGGCAGCGGAAACACGCGGGCCAAGCCGGAAAACTGATCGGGAGAGAAAGCCAGCGGTTCGTCGAACATGCGTCAGGCTGCCGCCGGGGGCGGGTCGAGGTGAATCTCGGGAAGGAGGTCGGGGTCGAGCTCGATCTCTGGAAACTGCTCCGTGCTCGCTGCGACCTCGGCGAGGCAGGTGTCGAACGCGGCAAGAAAGGCGTCGAGGTCGATCCCCATGTGCTTGGGCTTATACGGCTCGAGGTAGGCACGGGCGCTGGTGTGCAGCTTGCGGGCCCCGCGAATGTTTCCGTTTCCGAAATGATAGAGGGCCACGGCGGCCTGGATGAGTCCCTGGTAGAACTTTCGTGACGGGCCGCGATACTCGGTCCACAGCTCTTCCCAGAGTTCGTGGCTCTCGAAGTAGTCACATTCGTTGAATTTTTCGATGCCCTCGAGATAGAGCGGCTCGTAGGATTCCGGTTCCGCCGTGTTCATGGATCGGTCTTTCCCTCAAAGGGTCGAACAGGGGTCGAATGACACATGAATCGTAGCACTCCCAGCCACGCTGCGGACGTCTCGGCGGCTCCGCCGCCCCCGGTTCCGCAAAGGGAGTCGATCGCTGCCAGAAAACAGCGGGCCGCGGCTGTCGCCGAACGGCTCGTGGAAGTTTTTCCGGCCGCCGACTGCTCGCTTGATTTCCAGACACCCTTTCAGCTCGTGATCGCCACGATCCTCTCGGCCCAGTGCACCGACAAGCGGGTGAACATGGTCACGCCCACCCTGTTCCAGCGCTGGCCGACGGCCGAGAAAATGGCTCGGGCCACCCAGCGGCAGATCGAGCAGGTGGTCCGCACCACCGGCTTCTTCCGAGCCAAGGCGAAGAACATCCTCGGGTGCTGCCAGGCCCTCGTGAACCGTCATGGCGGCGAGGTGCCGAGCCAACTCGCCGAACTGGTGGCACTGCCGGGAGTGGGCCGCAAGACTGCCAACGTGGTGCTCGGGAGCGGATTCGGGCAGGCGGAGGGGGTGGTGGTCGACACCCACGTCGGGCGGATTTCCCGCCGTCTGGGGCTCACGAGGCACACCGATGCCGTGCGGGCCGAGCGGGACCTGATGGCGGTGCTCCCTCGCGACCATTGGATCGGGTTCAGCCACCGGATCATCGAACTCGGCCGCACCATCTGCTCCGCCCGGGCGCCGAAGTGCGACGGCTGTGTTCTGGCCGACCTCTGCCCGCGGATTGGCGTCGCCAAAAAACGCCGCTGAAACACCCGACCCTGGCACTGGGGCATGGGAAGTCGCGGCGCGAGAGCGTACAATCCGCGGGTCCTCCCAGGCCCGCCCCGCCACGTCCGCCGAAGGAGCCCGCTGATGATTCTCTCAGGGAACGAGATCAAGAACCACCTTGGCCGAAACATCATCATCGACCCCTTCGACGACAAGAATCTCAACCCCAACAGTTACAACCTCTCGCTTCATGACGAACTGCTCGTCTACGAAGAGGTGGTGCTCGACATGCGGAAAAGCAACCGCGTGACCCGGGTCACGATCCCCGAAGAGGGCCTGGTGCTCGCTCCCAACCAGCTCTATCTCGGCCGCACCAGCGAGCGAACCGAGACGCACAACCTCGTCCCGATGATCGAGGGCCGCAGTTCGATCGGCCGGCTCGGGCTGTTCGTCCATGTCACGGCCGGGTTTGGCGACGTCGGGTTCTGTGGCTACTGGACGCTCGAGATGTTCGCGGTACAACCGGTGAAGATCTATCCGGGTGTGTCAATCTGCCAGATCTTCTTCCACCAGATCGCCGGCGACATCACCGAGTATTCAAGCACCAAGTACCAAAACAACCGCGACATCCAGCCCAGCCTCATGTTCCGCGAACTGTCGGAGGGCCAGGAGCCCAATCCACAGCTGGAATTCACGTTCGGCGCGGACTCCGGCCGACGGCTTTCCCAGACGGCGGCGAGATAGCAAAGGTTTCACGCCGTGCTCCGAACCCATACCTGCGGTGAATTGCGTCCTGACCATCTTGGCCACACGGTCACGCTGTGCGGCTGGGTGGACCGCGTCCGTGACCACAAGGGCGTGATCTTCATCGATCTCCGCGATCGCTGGGGCCGCACGCAGGTGGTGGCGGGAGCCGGCAGTTCTGCTGACGTCGCTGCGGCGGCCCGCGCCGTGCGGCCCGAATGGGTGATCACCGTGACGGGCCCGGTTGGCATGCGGCCGGAAGGCACCGCCAACCCCAAGCTCGCCACGGGCGCTGTCGAAGTCGCCATCGAGAGTCTTGGCGTGCTCAACGAGGCCGAGACCCCCGTTTTTCATCCCAACACGACCGAACTGCCGGGGGAAGAAGTCCGGCTCGAGCACCGGTGGCTCGATCTCCGCCGGCCGGCGATGCAGGAAAACATGTTTCTGCGGAGCCGGATCGTCAAGATCATGCGTGACCACTTCGACGCGCTCGGTTTCATCGACGTCGAGACGCCGATGCTCGGTCGCAGCACGCCGGAGGGCGCCCGCGACTATCTCGTACCGAGCCGGCTGGATCACGGCGCCTTCTTCGCCCTGCCCCAGTCGCCACAGCTCTACAAGCAATTGTTGATGATCGCCGGGTTCGATCGCTACGTGCAGGTCGCGAAGTGCTTCCGCGATGAAGACCTCCGGGCCGACCGGCAGCCCGAGTTCACGCAGCTCGACGTCGAGATGTCGTTCGTCGAGGCCGACGACG
>JBIKNV010000049.1:0-11435 GCA_044358475.1 Pirellulales bacterium
CCTCGAGCACCGCGTCGGCGAGGGCACGGTGCTCGTCGTCACCACTCCCGTCTCGCAGGCCGCCGACGATCCCGATGCCTGGAACATGCTCGCCACTGGCTTCGAGCCCTGGCCATTCGTGATTCTGGCCAACGAGATGCTGCTTCATGCGATCGACAGCGCCGATGACAGAAACATCACCGCCGGTGAGACGGCCGTCGTTCGCGTGGCCCGTGGCGATGTCAACAGCGTGTTCGTCCGCACGCCGGCCGGCGACGAGGTACCCGTGGCCGTCGATCCGCGGCGGGGCACCGTCACAGTGACCGACACCCGCGTGACGGGCAACTACATCCTCCGCTCTGGAGGTCAGGTGGGGGGCTTCGCCAAGGGATTCAGCGCCACGCTGAGTCCTGCCGCGACCGACTTCACCCGTCTGGCCCCGGAGCCACTCGCGGCTGTTCTCGGGCCGGGCCACCGCCTGGCCCGCACCGAAGCCGATCTGGTGCGGGATGTGGCGTTGGGGCGGGTTGGCGCGGAACTCTTCGGCTGGCTAATTCTCGTGGCAGCCTGCGCGATGGCGATCGATTGGATGCTCGCCAATCGGTTCTACGCCCCACTGGATGATCAGTCCGCAACGCAGGCGGGTAGCGTTGCGGGCGGGATGGATGCGGCGCCGCTTCCACCTGACGAGGCCGTGCTGAAAGAGGTGCCGGCATGAGCGGCACAGGGTTCGGGAGTGTCGCCGGCTGCCTGCTGGCGATTGCCACCGTGGAAGACGTGACGGTGCAGTTCGACCCGGTCGGATCATGGACGTTGGTCGGAGCGGTGGCCGCCGTCTTGGCGACGGTGCTATTTCTCGTGGGCCCCGACCGGACGCGGGTGTCGCGGGGGCGGCTGATGATGCTCGTGCTCCTGCGGCTGGGCGCCTTCGTAACGCTGGTAGCCTGCATGCTACGGCCCACGTTTGTCGCCACGAGCAAAGCCCAGCGGGAGGCCACGCTCCTCATTCTTGCCGATGCATCGCAGAGCATGTCGGTGGCCGACGGGCCGAATGGTCGCACCCGGTGGGAAGAGTTGACGGCGGCGGTCGCTGCCGTCCGAACCGATCTCACGGATTTGGAGGCCGAGCAGGGGGTCGGTGTGGAAGCGTGGCGGTTCAATCGTGAGGCACGGCCGGTCGCGGCCGTGGGAGGTGATCCGCTCAGCCTTGGCGAGTGGTCAGAGGAACCGGCCGGTGAGGAGACGGCCATCGGGGCCGCGCTCGACGATGCCGTGCGGTCGATGGCTGGCCGAACGCTCGCCGGCGTGATCGTGCTTAGCGACGGCAGCCAGCATGCCTATCCCCCGCGGGATCTGCCGCCGCAGACAGCGGCCCGCAAGCTCGGGGATGCCGGAGTGCCGTTGTGGAGCATCACGCTCGGTCAGCACCGCGGCGGAGAGCAGGGCCGCGATGCGTCGATTGTCAACCTGTCGGTAGCCGAGACCGTGTATCTCAAGAATGCGCTGGAGGTGGCGGGCCGCGTGCGGCTGGATGGCCTTGCTGATCGCGAGGCTGTGGTGAAGCTCTTGGCGGAGGACGACGCGGGCCGCATGGAGGAAGTGTCGCGGACGACCGTTCGCGGCGCCGCGGAATCGACCGAGCTTCCGGTGCGGCTGGTCTGGACGCCGTCGGGCCTCGGCGAGCGAAAGCTTGCGGTCGTCGTGGAGCCGCAGGAAGGCGAGGTGGTGACGAGCAACAACGAGCTTTCCACGTTCGTCGAGGTGGTCGATGGGGGGCTGAGGGTGCTATATCTCGAGGGAGCGCTGCGGGTTGAGCAGCGGTTTTTGCGTCGCGTGCTCGCGGCCAGCCCCGACATGCAGGTGGAATTTCAATGGATCGACTCGACCAAGGCGGGGCGAAACGTCTGGCCCGTCGATCTGTCCCGCGACCTGCAGGGTGATTTCAACGTGATCATGATTGGCGACCTCGATGCCGCCGCGATTCGCATGACGGACATCGAGACGATCGCTCGGCGGGTTCAGGAGGGCGCGGGCCTCGGCCTGCTGGGGGGCTTCCATGCCTTCGAGGCTGGGGGCTGGGGAAACACTCCCCTGAGGCCGGCGCTTCCCTTCGAGCCGGACAGGCTGGCACGGCAGCCCCTCGACGAGCCCGTGCGGGAAAGCCTGCACATCAAGGGACCGTTGCGAATGGTGCCCGACAAGCGGTTTGGAGGCGTATCGATCCTGCGGCTGGCAGATTCCGACGCGGAATCGCGGGCTGCGTGGGATCGTCTGCCACCGCTCGCCGGCGCCAACGATCTCGGGCAGCTCGTACCCTCGGCCAAGCCGCTGGGGACCACGGCCGACGGCCGACCGCTCCTCGTGGGGCGGGAATATGGCGCCGGACGGGTGCTTGCCTTCGCCGCCGACTCCACCTGGCAGTGGGCGATGCAGGGCGCGATCGATCAGCACCGCCGGTTTTGGAGACAGTTTGTACTCTGGCTCGCCCGCCAGGATGACGCGGAGGAAGACTCGCTGTGGCTGCGGCTTGCCCAGCGGCGGCTCTCGCCGGGCAGCATGCTTGAGTTTGATGCCGGTCTGACCAAGCCCGATGGCTCCGCTGTGACCGACGTCGCGGTGGCGGCCGAGGTGATTCCGCCGAACGGCGTAGTTCGGCCGATCCGCATTGGCCGACGCGGCGACACGTTCGGCGGGACCGTCGCCGACTTTGCCGAGCCGGGAGACTGGCGCATGGTTGTCAGGGCGACCAGGCCAGATGGCCGCATCGCCGAGCGGTCCGCCCGCTTCACGATTTTTCGGCAGGATTTGGAACTGGCCAATCCCAGGGCCAATCCGTTGCTCATGCGGCAACTCGCCGAGGCCACTCCCGGTGGCGTTCGTACGCCGGAGGAGATCGGAGACATCCTCGAAGAGATCCGCAGCCGGCCGGCCACGTTCGAAACACTCGAGCAGTGGTCCTATACGCCCTGGGACAAATGGCCCCTGTTTCTGCTGCTGGCCGCATTCCTCTGCGGTGAATGGTTTTTGCGCAAACGCTTCGGCCTCGTATAAGTCGTAAATCGCTCTAGGAGCCGTGCTGTGGGGCCACCTACGATGGTGGTGTGGTGACCGACAAGGAGGTCGGACATGGCGAAGCGGCGACCCATTCGTGACAAACTGCTGCTCGGCGGCCTCCTGGTCGGCTTCATGATGGCGATCCTGTCGGCCAGCAGCTTTCTCGGCGTTTCCTCCTACCGCCGCCTCGTCCGTTCGCTGAGCTACCGTGCCTCCGAGCTCCCGCGGGCCAGCGATCTCAACGAGAGCGTGGGGCTCCTGCGACTCGCCCAGGCGCGGTGGGTGGCCGGCTCCGCCGAGCCGGGAGAGTCTTTCGCCGAGCAGTTGGCCTGGACCAGACAGGCGCTCAACCGCTATCGCGAGCAGCTCATCGAGACCAAGTTCGACAATCACCCCATCGGTGATCGCAGCCTCGAGAAGGAAACGGCCGAGGAGATCGACAGCTGTCTCCGTACAATCGAGCGGATTGTCGCCGCTCCGGCAGCAGTTGCCGATCATGATGGCGACGCCGACCCAGTATCGGCCGCTGCGCTTCAGGAGCGGCTCACGGCCGCTGAGCCCCATCTCGAGCGGCTGGCCGCCTTGGCGGTGGAGCTGCCAACCTTCCTCCAGGCGCAGCTGCACGACCTCTCGCACGAGGTACGGGACGGCTATCGCACCCTGATCATCACAACCATCGTCTCGTCGCTGTCGGCGGCCCTGATGCTGGCCGCGCTGGGCGTGCTGACCTATCGCTGGGTGTTTCGTCCCCTGCGCCACCTGGGCCATGCCTCCCGCCGTGTGGCGGCGGGAGACTTCGCGTTTCGGATTCACCTCGACACCCACGACGAGATGGCCGAACTTGCCGATGCCCTCAATGACATGACCAAGCGGTTTCGCGAGATCCGCGACGATCTTGACAAGCAGGTGCAGTCGCGGACCCGCGAGGTGATCCGCAGCGAGCAATTGGCGAGCGTCGGGTTCCTCGCCGCCGGAGTGGCCCACGAGATCAACAACCCACTCGCCTCGATCGCGATGTGCGCCGAGTCGCTCGAGGGCCGACTGGAATCGCTGTCACCCCCGGCGGATGAAGCCGCCGTGATCACCCGCTACCTCGAACTGATCCAAAACGAGGCCTTTCGTTGCAAGGGGATCACTGAAAAACTGCTCGACTTCTCCCGGCTGGGTGAAGTCCGGCGGCAGGCGACCGCGGTGGCGGCTCTGGTCGCCGACGTGGGTGAGATGCTGCGGCATGTCGGGCGATTTGCCGGCAAGATGATCGACATCGTCGAGGGGACTGACGTGCTCGTGATGGTCAATCCGCAGGAGATTAAGCAGGTCGTCTTGAACCTGCTGGTCAACGCTCTCGACTCGATTGAAGACACCGGCCGGGTGCGGGTGACGGTCAAGCAGAGTGGTGGCGAGGGTGTGCTGACGATTTCCGACAATGGCTGTGGCATGAGCGACGAGGTGCTGGAGCACCTGTTCGAGCCATTTTTCACCCGGCGCAAGGCTGGGCAAGGGACCGGATTGGGGCTGTCGATCGTGCATCGGATCGTGGCCGATCACGGCGGCCGCATCGAGGCTTTCAGTGCTGGGGAGGGGCAGGGTTCGACGTTTCGCGTCATGCTGCCGCTCGCAGAAGTCGCGGCCGCTCCCCTCGCCGGCCGGGATACGGGAGGCCGACCGTCCGACATACGAGACGCGATTCAGGAGGTGGATCATCACAGCGAAGCAGCCTAGAACGATGCGGATCCTGTTTGCCGACGACGAGACTTCGATCCAGGAACTGATGCGGATCGAGCTGCCGCGGCTTGGCTACGAGGCGACCGTCTGCCCCGACGGCCGCACGGCGGTCGCCGCCCTCGAGCGAACCGCCTACGACTGTGTGATCGTCGATCTCGACATGCCAGGGGTTGGCGGCCTCGAGGTGATCGCCCGCGTGCGGGAGACTGCACCAGACACCGAGACGGTCATCATCACCGGCAAATCGTCGCTCGAAAGCGCCGTCACGGCGGTGCGGCAGGGCGTTTTCGATTATCTCACCAAGCCTTGCAAGCTTGCCGAGATTCAAGCGGTGCTCGAGCGGGTGCGGAAAAAGCGGGAGCTCACCGCGCGGCTCCGCGCGCTCGAGAGCCGGGTGCGTCGTGCCGAGGGGTCTGGGCGAATGGTGGGCGGGTCGGCAGGGCTGGAACGGGTTCGCCGACTGGTGGAGCGGGTGGCCATGAGCGAGTCGAATGTGCTCATCAGGGGTGAGACAGGGACTGGAAAGGAACTGGTTGCCCGCGCCATCCATGAGGCCAGCCCACGGGCCGCTCGGCCACTCGTGGCGGTGAACTGCGGGTCGCTGCCGGAGCATCTCGTGGAAAGTGAACTCTTCGGCCACCGCAAGGGAGCCTTCACCGGCGCTGATGAACACCGGGCCGGCCTCTTTGAGGTGGCCGACGGAGGCACGCTGTTTCTTGATGAGATCGGCGAACTCCCCAAGGCCCTTCAGCCCCGCCTGCTCCGGGCGCTGGAAAGCGGCGAGATCCGCCGGGTCGGTGAAAACCAATCGCACATCGTCGACGTCCGGGTCGTCTGCGCGACGCACCGCTCCCTCGAAGGGATGGCCGCTGTCGGCGAGTTTCGTGACGACCTGCTGTTTCGGATCAACACCTTCGAGGTCATGATCCCGCCACTTCGCGAACGGCGGGAGGACATCCCGGAGCTGGTGCAGCATTTCGTACGGCACGCGCGACCACAGACGCCTCCTGCCACTGCGGTCGCCAGTGATCAGGTGTTGACCATTCTCACCGCCCACCACTGGCCGGGAAACATTCGAGAACTGGCGAACGTCATCGAACACGCTCTCGTTCTCTGTGATGACCTGCCACTTCAGATCGATCATTTGCCGACACGACTCGGCGCGGTGTCGAGTCCGCTGATCACGGCGGCGTCAGCCCAGTCGCCTCACTCGGAGCCCGAAGCCGTGCCGACGGTGGGAGGGGCCCAGTCGATCCCGCGGCCGGAAAGCCTCCGCGAACTGGAGATGCGGGCAATCCTTGAGGGTCTTGATCGCAACAATGGCAACAAGGCTCGCACTGCCGAGGAACTCGGCATCAGCCTGAAGACGCTCTACAACAAGCTTCACCAACTGCAGGAGTCGAAGTAACGTCGCGCTATTCTCCAGCCTGACACCAATCTCGCTGTCGGTGACAGGGTCGCGGCATTCGCCTTGATTACGTCTTGCGGATGACGCCGGCGAGGACGCCAAGCACCTTCGCAGACTTCACGTAAATCGGTCGCATCGAACTGTTGGCAGGCTGCAGCCGAATCCGATCCCGTTCCGGGAACCATTGCTTCAGCGTGGCCTCGCCGTCTTCCGTCTGGGCCACCACGATGTCACCCGAATGAGCCGAATGCTTCTTTTGGATGACGACCCAATCCCCATCGGCGATCTGGGCATCGATCATCGAGTCACCCATCACCTTCAGTACAAAATGGTTCTCACGATTGAAGAGGCTTTCAAAGTCGACCCGATCAGTCATTTCTTCGGCGGGCCGCAACGTACCCGCCGCCACCCAGCCCGCCATTGGCAGACCACGGAGATGGGCTGGCTCATTGACCAGTTCGATGGCCCGTGACATGTTCTTGCCACGGGTAATCATGTTTTTCCGCTCCAGCGCCTTGAGGTGGCAGACCACGCCATTCGGCGACTTGATTTTGAATGCCTGACCGATCTCTCGCACCGTCGGCCCATAGCCGCGGGAATGAATCTTTTCACGGATGAAGGCGTAAATTTCCATCTGCCGCTCGGTCGGTAATCCTTCGGCGTCCTCCTCCTCGCCAGCGGGCAGGCCAAACAGACCGTTTTTACCCGGCATGATCGCTCGCGACTTACGCGAGGCGGGCCGCCGCCCCTTTAGCTTGGTCCCGCGGGCAGTCGAGCGGTTCGGGGCAGGCTTCCGTTTCGGAGCGGTCTTGGTCATGGTCGACGGCTTTCCTGGGCTCGGGAGGGGTGCGGGCAGCCGACTCATTCGGCTGGACGAAGGTATCGTACTATACGGCAGTTCATTTTCAAGGGGTTTTGTTGGGAATTTTTTCCGAGAGGATACATTGACATGAGAAGCGTCATAACCCCGGAGCGGATGCGAGCCATGGGAAAGCTGATTTGTGCAGCGGTTGTGCTGGTTGGCGGGGGTGTGTGGAGCGGAGGAGCCGCCGCCGCGGAGGGCGAAAAAAAGCCAGCCCGAGCGATCGCCCAGATTTCGATCTCCGGATCGATCCCCGAGGGAGTTGGGCAGGGCGGGGTGTTGGCTGACGTGTCGCCCCGTCTCCATCGGATTGTGGAGCGGATCGATCAAGCCGCCGGCGACTCGCGGGTCAGAGGCTTGCTCCTCACGATCGCGAGCCCCGATATCGGCCGCGGACGCATGGAGGAGGTTGTGGCAGCAGTCGCTCGGGTGCGGAAGGCCGGCAAGCCGGTGGCTGCCCACTTCGTGAGCGGAGGGCCGGTTCCCTACTCCCTCGCCGCTGCCTGCGACACGATCTCCATGCCCCCTGCGGCCACGCTCGAGATTACCGGGGTGCGAATGGAGGTGACATTCTTCAAGGCCATGCTTGATACCCTCGGGGTCGACGCCGAGATCCTGCAGGTGGGCGATTTCAAGGGGGCTGGTGAGCCTCTCACCCGGACCAGCATGAGTCCGCAGCTCCGTGAGCAATACGAGCAGTTTGTCGGGGATCTCTATGAACAGTTGGTGGAACGGGTGGCATCAGCCAGAGGGCTCACGGCCGAGCGGGCCCGTGAACTGGTCGACATTGGAGTGTTCACACCCGAGGCCGCCATGGAGGCGGAGCTCATCGACGCCGTCGCCTACGAAGACGAGGTGATCAGCGGCCTCGCTTCACAGCTCGATATCGACGAGCCCACGGTCGCTCGCAACTATGCCGCCAAGGAGGTCGACAACGACTTCTCTGGCATCGGGGGCATGGTGAAGCTGCTCGAGATGTTTTCCGGCGGCGGGAAGAAAGCGGCCAAGGGCCGTGATAAGCGGGTGGCGATCGTGCACCTCGCCGGAGAGATCCGGGAAGGGAAGGGATCCGAAGGCCTGCTGGGCGGCGGTGGCGGCGGCACCGATGCGGTGATCAAGGCGATCCGTGAGGCGGCCAACGATGCGAGCGTCGCGGCGATCGTGCTGCGGATCGATTCGCCCGGCGGCTCTGCGCTCGCCAGTGACTTGATTTGGCGAGAAGCCGAGCGAATCCACAAACCCGTGGTTGCCAGTCTTTCCGACACCGCCGCCAGCGGCGGCTACTACGTGGCGGTCGCGGCTGACCGGATCGTCGCTGCACCAGGCACGCTGACCGGCTCGATCGGCGTGGTGGGGGGCAAGATCGCCGTCGGCGAGGCGCTCGACAAGGTGGGAGTACACACCGATGTGGTGAGCAAGGGACGCAATGCAGGCTGGCTCTCGATGCAGGCGCCCTTCACGGACCATGAGCGGGAAGCCTTCCTCACCACGATGAAAGACGTCTACCGCCTCTTCACGTCGAAGGTGGCCGATGGCCGACACCTCGATAGCGAGAAGCTGGCCACGCTAGCCGAGGGCCGTGTGTTTACCGGTCGTATGGCCAAGGAACTCGGACTCGTTGACCGGCTGGGGACGCTTGATGATGCCATCGATGAGGCACGGCAACTGGCCGGCCTTGCGGTGGACGAGAAACTGGAGCGGATTCTCCTTCCCGAGCCGCGCGGCCTCTTTGAGGACCTGTTTGGCCAGGCGGAGGTGACGGCGGCTCCGGTTGCAAAGGCGGCGGTGCTCACCTTCCTTGCCGGCCTGCCCGGAGTGGACGCCTTTGTGGAGCACCTCGACGCCCTCTCGCTCGTCACCTCCGGTCGGCCGCTGATGATGCTGCCGGCTCGGATTCACGTGCGGTGAGCGGGCACTCCATGGCCTGGATCCAACGCGAGATTGAATTGCGACCCCGGCACCGCGGGTTTCACCTCGTCACGGCGGAAGTCCTCGATGCGGTGCCTGAGATCGCTGGCCTCCGAGTCGGCCTGATGCATATCTTCATCCGCCACACGTCCGCGAGCCTGTCAATCAACGAGAATGCCGATCCTGACGTGCCGGTCGATCTGGAGATGGCGTTTCACAGGATTGCCCCCGAAACGCTTCCTTACGTGCATACCTGCGAAGGGGCCGATGACATGCCGGCGCATGTGAAGGCTTCGTTGCTCGGCAGCTCGGTAAGCCTGCCGATCCGCGACGGCCGCCCCTGTCTGGGCACATGGCAGGGTGTTTATCTGTGCGAGCACCGCCTCTCGGGTGGCCCGCGACGCATCGTGATCACGATTCACGGTGAGAAGTAAACCGCTGCAGGCCCCCGGGCTCGCGCCCTGGCTTTGCGGGCGGGGGCACGAGCGTTTCACCAGCAAGCCGCCGGCGCGAGCCGGCGGGCTGACGCACCAACGATCGCCCCGGCAGCCCCAGGGCTTGCGCCCCGGGCTTTCTGGTGAAGGGCCATGGATAGCGCTCGCTTTCGCGCCGTCGCAACCCTGTCGGGCCTGCCGCAGCTTTCGGTCGGCTCACCAGAGGTAAGCCTCCGCCGCCGCGAAGGCGGCGGCCACGGACGCCCGGAGGTGCGACCGCATGTATCGTGCGAGCAGGCTCGCACGATACCAAGCCTGCAGGGGCCATGGATGGCCCTGCAGGCGTATAAATAGCGTCACCACGCGAAGTGGGCGAAGGCCTTGTTGGCGTCGGCCATGCGGTGGACATTTTCTCGCTTCGTCACCGCCGCACCCTCGCGCTTGTAGGCGGCGATGATCTCCTCCGCCAGTTTCTCATGAGTAGCCCGCCCTTTTTTGTCGCGCACGGCCTGCAGCATCCAGCGGATCGCGAGCGACTGCTGACGGTTGCGGTTGACCTGCATCGGGACCTGATAGGCGGCACCACCCACTCGCTTCGACCGTACCTCCACGGCCGGCTTCACGTTTTCAACAGCTCGAGTGAAGACATCGATTGGCTCAGCGTCATTGATTTTCTGGGCCACGATGTCGAGCGCCCGGTAAAAGACGCCTTGGGCCACGCTCTTCTTGCCGTCGACCATCAGGCAGTTGACAAACTTGCTGGCAAGCAGCGATCCAAACTTGGGATCGGGACGGAGTTGTTCGCGACTGGCGGTGATGCTTCCCATGATGCGAGAACCTTCTGCTTACCCCTTCTTGGCGCCGTAGAGACTGCGAGACTGCTTGCGGCCCTGAACACCCAGCGTGTCGAGGGCGCCGCGAATGATGTGGTAGCGAACACCCGGCAGGTCGCGGACTCGGCCGCCGCGGATGAGCACGATCGAGTGCTCCTGGAGATTGTGCCCTTCGCCGGGGATGTAGACCGTGACTTCCTTTTGATTGGAGAGTCGCACGCGGGCGATCTTTCGCAGGGCGGAGTTCGGCTTCTTGGGCGTCATCGTCCGCACCTGCAGACACACGCCCCGCTTTTGAGGGCAGCTGTCGAGAACGGGCGACTTGGAGAACTTCCGCTTCGGCCGGCGGCGGCTGCGGACAAGTTGGCTGATCGTGGGCATAAGGCGTCGAAGGCTGGTAGGGAGTCATTTCCACTGCATTCAGCGGAGCCCCAAATCCTAGCCGAAAGCCGGGGGCAACAAAAGCGGCTCTCAAGAAACCGCCGGCACGAGGCCGCCGCGATGAAAAATCTCGCCGCGGCCGCCAGCCGACGGATCGCCATGCCACTGCTGCCAGGGCCGGCTGAATGCGTCACCCAGTGATCCGATTGCCCGAAAGCCGGCCCGCCGCAGCCCGGCCGCCAGAAGCGGCAGAAACGTCGGCCGCCAGAGGGCTCCACGGCGGAAGAGGGGTGGAACAGGGGGCAGCGTGGAGGCTGCAATCAGAGAGCCTCGCCGCATGCCGAGCCCGGCCTGCGGCCCGACCTCCCCGATCACGAGCACCGTACCGGCCCGCAGTTCGAGGGCGGCCGCCGGGCCGCATCCGCCACCAACGGCGAGGATACCCCGCCGCATCCGCGCCCCGGCGAGGCTTCCCACATGCCCCTCGACCAAGACCACGCCCCCGCGAAGGCCGTGCTGGCTGCCGGGCAGGGCCGCCGCCGTGTTGTCACCGGCGCAGCCGGCCACGAGCACTGTGCCGCCGCCCAGTTCAGCGGCGAGCCAGTCGCCGGCATCGCCGCCAATGCTGAGCCGTCCTCCGGTCATTCCCTCTCCGGCATGGCGACCGGCCGAGTGAGCGACCACCATCTCGCCCCACTGCATGCCGGCGGCCAGCCAGTGCACCCGCGAGAAGTCGCCGCGGCACTCGATGCGACCGTCGTCGGTTGTTCCCCGCACGGTACACACATCACCGAGCAGGCAGGGCCGCTCGTCAGCCAGAACGTGCCGGCGAGCAATCTCGGTCTCCGACA
>JBIKNV010000405.1:0-3280 GCA_044358475.1 Pirellulales bacterium
GGGCTCCTGCCGGGAGCCGTCGCACCAGCACTACGACATTGTCGAGCGGTGACAGCTGAATGGCGTCCATGGATGACCGGGCCAGCGGCATGATGGTCGTATGATCGCTTTGAAAACGGTATCGTATGGGCCGTCGTGAGCTTTCGCCACTGGGATTTTGTCTGGGGCCTGATGTCGACAACCGTTTCCAATCCACCGGCCACGATCCGGGAATCACTGGCCTATCTCGGGCCGGGGATCATTCTGGCTAGTTCGATCGTCGGATCGGGCGAACTGATCGCCGCCACTACCGTGGGCGCCGAGGCAGGCTTCGTGCTGCTTTGGCTGATTGTGATCGGTTGTGCCATCAAGGTGGCGGCCCAGGTTGAGATCGGCCGCTCGACCCTCACGTGGGGTCGTACGCCCCTGCAGGCCTTCGACAGCGTGCCGGGGCCGAGAGTGGCGGGACGAGGCTGGGTGTACTGGGGCTGGGCCATCATGACGGCGCTGATCGTTGTGCAGCAGGGGGGTATTCTCGCCGGGGTTTCTCAGACCCTCGCCGGAGGTGTGCCACTCACAACGGCAGGCCGTGACTGGAATCGCGTGCACGACGAGGCGGCAGCCGTGCGGATCGCCGCCGCCTCGGCGAGCCGAGGCGGTGATCCAACCACAGCGGCTGGTCTCAAGGCACGGCTGACTGAGCTTGAACAGGAGAAGCGTGGGCTCGCGACTCCCATCGATGGCACTCTCTGGGCGATCGTTGTGGCCATCGCCACATCGTGTCTGTTGGCATATGGCCGCTACGGGGTGATCGAGTGGGTCGCGATCGTGCTCGTCGGGGGCTTCACGCTCGTCACGCTCGCAGCACTTGTCATGCTGCAGTTCGATCCGACCTGGGCCATCTCGCGGAGTGAACTGGCGAGCGGCCTGGTGCCGTCCATTCCTCCGGCTGTCGGTGGACGTTCGCCGCTGGTTGCGGCTCTGGCGACATTCGGCATCATTGGGGTAGGGGCGGCCGAACTGATGTTCTATCCCTACTGGTGCCTCGAAAAGGGGTATGGTCGCGCGGTCGGGCCGCGGGACCAGTCTCCCGAATGGGCGGCGCGGGCCCGGGGCTGGATGCGGGTGATGCAGCTCGATGCCTGGGCTTCCATGGTGGTCTACACGGTCGTGACCGTCGCGTTCTACTTGCTCGGCGCCGCCACGCTCGGCCGTCTGGGGCTCTTACCCGAGGGAGATGAAATGGTACGGTCCCTCGGAGCGATGTATGCGCCCGTGTTCGGTGAGTGGGCAGCGAATGTTTTTCTGGCTGGCGCATTTTGCGTGCTCTACTCGACGCTCTTCGCGGCCGCTGATGGCAACTCACGAATCGTGGCCGACGGCCTCGTGCTCGCCGGCGTGGTCGCGGACGACGAGGCGTCGCGGAAGCGGTGGACCAAGCGAGTGGCGATCGCCTGGCCGCTGGTGGCCCTCATCCTCGCGTTGGCGATCCGGGCGCCGGTTGCGATGGTGCTCGCCAGCGGCATGGCCCAGGCGATCATGCTCGCGGCGCTTGGTGTGTCGGTGCTGTTTTTTCGCTACCGTGATGTGGATCCGCGGCTGGTGCCGTCGCGGTGGTGGGACGCCCTGCTATGGGGCTCGTCGCTCGGCTTTCTGATCGTGGGTGCGTGGACGGTCTGGCAGAAGGCCGCCGACTTTCTTGCAAAGTGACGCGGGGCTCGCGGGTACCCGTCACTCATGCTTCTCGATCTCAAAGGTCGTCGAGTTCGGCGAGGATGGGCTCGGCGAAGTCTTCGATCGCTTCTTCCGAGTCCGAATCGGAGTCGGTCCCGCGGACGTAGGCGAGCAGTGAATTCTTCTCGCTCTCGGAAATCTCGGCATGGAGGTACCCGTCGACGATCTCCACGACGGGTGGCATGGATGAGCCGTCGTCGTTCGAGTCGCCTCCACCCAGGCCGCGTCGGCGGACATACCGCTCGCAGAGTTCCAGAAGTTCTTCTCGCTCCATTGGCCACCTCCCTTGAACCGCCGCTCGGCCACCAGGCCGATTCACGAAGTATGTACGCAGCTCGTGAGGAAATGGTTCAAAAATGGAGAAGTATTCATGGAGAAGTATTTGGGAATTACGCCCGGCTGGACTCGAACCAGCGACCCTGGGATTAGAAATTTGAGGCGAGACGATTTCGTAAGTCCAAGTGAAAACATGAAATGCGTCGTTAGCCGTTGCCAGTCAACGACTTCCGGGACCACGTCCGGTTTCAACGCAGTCGTCAGTTTGGCCGCTCAGTGGTCGGAAAAAGGTATCGATGTGAGGATTCCTCACGTCCAAATTGGACGCGGAAAAACCCCAGGAAAACACGAACCCTCGGCAGGGATCAGTGGATTGCGGTTTTGCCCGAGAAAAACGATGGTTTCTGGGAACCACTTCCTCAAATCCACACCTGTTTCCGCGCAGGCCGGCTAGAGCCCAAATCGGTTCAGTTGCGAACGACTTTCCTGCCCTCTCCATCAGTCACCGTCAATACGGGTGCCGATGCCCAAGCCAGGGTGTCAGTCGCGAAAGACGAAGTAGATTCCGCCCCGATACTTCCAGCGGCCGGCCATTCCCTCACCAAAGCCTCGGCAGAATGAGGGCTTGTTATCGTGAAGTTCTGTGAGCCCCGTGATCAGGATTTCCAAAGCAGGCCAATTCCCCCCGCATTCACGATCACCTGCAGAGAAGTGCCGTTGACAGGCCTACTTTCTGCTTGCTATTACACCCCCCAATGGGACTACGCCTTTTTGCTCGCCGGTCGAACGTGAAAGTCACGGTTGTCATCAACAACCGGAATCTCCTCACGTGGCCGCGTGAGATGGTGTCCCGCATCGAACAATATGAGAACCTTGCCGGTATCATCCTCGTGGACAACCAGAGTTCCTATCCGCCCCTCTTGGACTGGTACCAGACAGCGCCTCATCCGGTCATTCGGCTGGACGGGAACGTGGGGCACGAGGCGCCTTTTTCCCAGCGGGTTTTGGACGCAATCCCCACCGAGGATTTCGTGGTCACCGATCCTGACCTCGGGCTTCTGAACACCCCGAACGATACGTTAACCCACCTCCGTCACCTTCTCCACAAGAATCCAACCCTGGGCAAAGTCGGCCTCTCACTGGACTGGAGGACGGTGCCCCGTCAGTCCCCCTACTATGCCCATTGCCAAGGATACGAAGGAGAGTTGTGGGACCGGCCACGGATCGGATTGCACCTGCGGTGTGCCCCCGTCGACACCACATTCGCCGTCTACAACAAGAAGATCGCGTG
>JBIKNV010000486.1:0-2729 GCA_044358475.1 Pirellulales bacterium
CATGCACATACCGCGGATTGCTGAACAGGTTGGCCGTACCCCAGAGGAGTTTCTTGCCGCTTTTTTTCTGGTGCTGTTCGAGCCGGCCGGCGACGGCGTCGAAGTGCTTGTTGCTCTCGCCGAGCGTGGCTCCTTCCGGAGCGACGTCGCGGTCGTGAAAGCAGTAGAAATCGCAACCAAGCTTCTCGAGGAACTCGAACGCCACGTCGACCCGCTTGAGCGCCATCGCGAGCGGATCGCTTTCTGTCTCCCAGGGGCGGACCATCGTGCCGGGGCCGAACGGGTCGCCCCCGGTGCCGCGGAGCGTATGCCAGTAGGAGACGGCGAAGCGGAAGTGCTCCCGCATCGGCTTGCCTTCGACCAGGGCGTCGGCGTCGTAGTGGCGAAACGCCAGCATGCTTTTCGCCTGGGGGCCCTCGTACCGGATCTTGCCGATTCCTGGGAAAAACTCTGCCATCGATCCGCTCCTGCTGTGCCTGAAGGAAAGGTGTCACGGCGGCGAAGGCCTGCCGTCGGGCGACAGGTATACCGCAGAACCGGCGATTTGTCGCGACGTAGGAATAATTTGGGACGGAAGAATTCGGCTTCACGCGAAATGTGCGAAAGCAATCCTGCAGGCACACAGGCAGATTGGCGGGCAACCGCTTCAACGCGAGCATGACGAACTCCTCGCAACCCTAGGGGATCTCACGGGTTGTCGTCGTGTTGAAGTGGCCAAATTGATGGGAAAAATTGTCCAAGCAATGCGGTACACTTCTTTGCTCGCGAGCCATTTTCCATCCGCAGCATCGCGGGGGTACCTCAGCCCATGACGTTGCACAATGACGATCGCTTGGGGATCGGGGAGGAGGCCGAGATTGCGGCCCACGGTCCACTCACGGGTGAGGGCCTGAGCTTCAGCGGGCTGACCGCGTTTGGCGAGGCTGCCATGGCCGGCAGCGACCCGCTCACCCCCGGCACACGGCTCGGCGACGTTGCCATCATCCGCTTTATCGCGGCCGGCGGGATGGGCCGCGTCTACGAGGGGCTCCAGGGAATGCCCTGCCGGACCGTCGCCGTGAAGCTGATTCACCCCGGCGTGCTCTCGCCGACGGCCGCCCGCCGATTCGAGCACGAGGCCCACATCCTCGGGCGGCTCAACCATCCCGGCATCGCGAAGATCTTTTCGGTTGGCATGCAAGACGTTGCCGGCCGCACGGTGCCCTACTTCGTGATGGAATTCATCGAAGATGCCCGCGGCATTACGGCCTTCGCGGCTGATCACAGCCTCACGGCCCGGCAGCGGGTCGAACTCTTTCGCGAGGTCTGCCGGGCTGTGGCCCACGGCCACCACAAAGGCATCGTTCACCGCGATCTGAAGCCGGGCAACATTCTCGTCGACGCGGCCGGCCAGCCGAAGATCATCGACTTCGGCGTAGCCCGGAGCACCGACGGCGACGTGGCCCTTACCACGATGCATACCGACGTCGGCCATATCGTGGGCACGCTCCAGTACATGAGCCCCGAACAGTTCGCGGGCGATGCCGACGAGATCGACCTGCGGTCGGATGTCTATTCGCTCGGCATCGTGCTCTACGAGTTGCTCGCCGGCCAACTCCCCTACGAGATCACGAAGCAGCCACTCTACGAGGCGGCCAGAGTCGTACGGGAGACGGAGCCGGGCTCGATCTCGGTGATTAATCCGCGGTTGCCGCGGGATGTGGCGACGATCGTCGAGAAATGTCTGGAAAAGGATCGTGGCCGGCGGTATTCATCGGCTGCTGAACTGGAGGCCGACCTCGGCCGCTTTCTCCGTGGCGAGCCGATCCTGGCGCGGCCGCCCGGGCTCGTCGATGGCCTCGTAAAACTCGCGCGGCGGCATCGGTTTGCTGCAGCGACGGCGGCGGGCATCTCGCTCGCGATCGTCCTCGCCCTTGTCGGCGTCTCACTCTTCGCGGTGCGGGCTGAGCGGCAGCGGCTCATTGCCGTTGCGGAGCGGCAGCGGGCCGATGTCGCCAGTCGCGATGCGACCAGCCACCTCTATGCGGCCAATCTTCGGGCGCTGCAGACGGCGATTGAGACCGGAAGCATGCAACTGGCCCGCGAGGCCTACCGCGAGAATGCCGAGATCGCGGGAGAGCCACTTCCGCTCGAGATGCACTGCCTCGGTGACAGGCTCGACGAGGCACTGGTGGTGCTCGATCTTCAGGGGGATGGTATCCGAGACGTGGCCTACAGCCCCGATGGCAGCGTTCTGCTCACCCGTTCATACGCGGCTGTGCGGAACGAACGCGACGATCCCATTCACGCACCCTTTGTGGCGGTAGGCGGGTTTCTGCACGACGCCATGCGGTGGGCCCCGCATCTCTTTGCCGTGAGGCACCGTTTTGACTACACGCCACTTCCGGAATGCGATGATCCCTGGGTGCGCCGGTGGCAGTCCGGCTTTGAGAGCAGCGCACGGTTCTCCGGAAAGCCCGACCCAACGCTCGCGGTCAGTCCCGATGGTCGTCGCGTGGCGGTGCAGACGCCGGAGGGTATTGACGTGATTGACGGGCAGACAGGCACGCTGGTTGCAGCGGTGCCGACCGGGCGTGGCCGCCTCAAGGCGGCCGCCTTCTCGACCGACGGCACACGGCTCCTCACGCACGATGCCAGCAGTGCGGCGACGCTCTGGGATGCGGATACTGGTCAGGCGTTGGGGCCGCGACATGAGGGAAGCGCCGAGGCGTTTCGGTTCAGCCGCGACG
>JBIKNV010000051.1:0-11368 GCA_044358475.1 Pirellulales bacterium
GCGTCTGCCAGCCGCCACGTCGCAGTCGCCCGGCCAAAGGCATCAGCATCCAGCGACTGGCCATAAAGCCGTGGGTGAGCACAACGGACTCGCCCACCCGTTCCGCTGCAGGGCTGGATGTGACCGGAGGGGCGGCGGAACGGAGCATGGCGTCACGATGCCGGCTGGGCGGCTGGTCGCTCTGGTCGCCTCATGGGCGGTGCCGGGCAGCAATCGAGCGGGCAGACGTCGTGGCTGGCGGGCAGCGCGCCGATAGCGAGGCGATCGGGACGATCCCAAGCCCGCTCGGCGATCAGGTCGCGGATCATGCCCACAAACTCTGGATCTGTGCCGGCGGTTGCGGCCCGCTCCATGTCGATGCCGCGCTCCCGGCAAAGATCGGCGGCCTCGGTGTCGAGATCGTACAGTACCTCCATGTGATCGGAGATGAACCCGATCGGCGCGACGACCAGTTTCGTCGTGCCCCGATCGGCAAGTTCCCGGATCGCGTCGCACACGTCGGGCTCTAGCCACGGTTGGGTCGGTGGGCCGCTCCGGCTTTGGTAGACCAGTTGCCAGTTCGTCACTCCGGCCTGCTCGGCGACCAGACGCGATGCCTCGGTGAGTTGCACGACGTACTTCGACGTTTCGGCCATCGACATCGGGATGCTGTGGGCCGTGAACAGCACGGGGAGATCCGCGGCACCACCGAGCCGGTCGAGTGCGGATCGAACATGGCGGGCCATCGGCCCGACGAACCCGGGGTGATTGAAGAAGACGCGAATCTTGTCGATGGCCGGCGCCCGATCGCCGAGCGGCTCCCGCGCGGCAGCGATATTTTCGCGGTATTGCCGGCAGCCGGAGTAGCAACTGAAGCCACTGGTTACAAACGCCAACGCCCGCTTCACGCCGGCGTCGGCCATATCGCGGAGAGTGTCACTGAGGAGCGGATGCCAGTTCCGGTTGCCCCAGTAGACAGGCAGCCGCGGGCCACGTTGGTCCAACTCCATTCGGAGGGCATCCAGCAGTGCCCGGTTTTGTTCATTGATCGGGCTCTTGCCCCCGAAGTGGTAATAGTGTTCGGCTACCTCGAGCATCCGCTCCCGGGGCACGTTTCTGCCCCGCAACACGTTTTCGAGAAACGGAATGACGTCATCCGGACCGTCGGGACCACCGAAGGAGACCAAGAGCACCGCATCGTAGGCGGCTGGCTTCGACGCGTCTTCGTTCATGTGCTCGATGTTCGGCCGGGCGTCGCGCTGCAGACAGGCGACGCAGTCCTGAAAAAGCTCTGGCCTGGGAAGCCCGAGGCGAAGCACTGACCCCACGGGGATTCGAACCCCGGTTACCGCCGTGAAAGGGCGATGTCCTAGGCCTCTAGACGATGGGGCCGTCTGACCAGCCGATGCAACCGGACTGGCTTCGAAAGAATACCCGTTGCCGGATCATCGCGAAAGGCTACCCATCCGCAGACAAAGCGATCCATGGCCGTTGTCCGCATGGTCGACCGTTCCGCAGGCAGCTAAGCCGGATCTGCCGACTGGTGATCCGCTGTCCGCGGGTGCTCGTCGGGAGTCGTGGCTTCTGCAGAACTCTCGGCGGAACGCGCTCCCGAGATCAAATCAACGGGTTCACCACGGACAATCGCGTCGTAGACCTCGCGTCGATGGACAGGCACTTCCTTAGGCGCTTCGACGCCCAGACGCACTTTGTCACCACGGATCTCGACCACCACGATCGTGATGTCGTTGTTGATAACGATGCGTTCGTCTTTTTTTCGCGAGAGAACCAGCATCCGACCTTCCTTGGCGGGTTTAGCGCGCACGACGCCTCAAACTCGCTGAAAACATCCCTAACTATATAAGACGCAAGAATTCCGTCAAGCATTCCCGTCAGGATCGCTCCGGGAAGCGGTTAAAACCCACCTGAAGAAGGCGGCTTTGGGCGGAAGAGAACTATTTTCGGGTCTTTTCTCGGCCTTATCCGTTTTGCCGACACACCCGGAGGACACTTCGGCAGAGAGCCGAGTGGCCGCACCTTGTTGGCGTGATGAGTGACCCTATACTCTCGACAACGGTCGCGATTCCGTTCATACCACGCGGTCTTCGTTGCCCTCGCCCGCCGCCTTGGAGGCTTGATGAAAGACTGGTTTCGCAATCTTTTTTCCGCGGTTGGCACTGTTCTCCAAGGGATGCTGGTGACGTTTCGTGTTTTTCGCAGCACGTACGATCAAAATCGGCGAACGTTTACCGAGCACTTTGAGTACCCCGAACTTCCCGCTCCCGTGGCAGCGCGGTATCGCGGCTTTCACCGCTACGATCTCACGACCTGCATTGCGTGCGACCAGTGCGCCAAGGCCTGCCCGGTTGATTGCATCTACATCGGGAAGGAGCGGGTCGAAAACGGCAAGGGATTCCGCGTGAGCGGGTTCACGATCGACTATTCGAAATGCATGTTCTGCGCCTTGTGCGTGGAGCCCTGCCCAGTCGACTGCATCTTCATGGGATCGACGCTCGACCTCTCCTGCTACAGCCGCGATGGCACGATCGTGGACTTCGCACGGCTGCCGGTTGACGTGGCCTGGGGCCGGTCGACTCTCAATCCCACGGCGGTCGCCGCCTCAAAGGTGATCGTCGAACCTGTCCATGGTGGTCCCAATCAGTAGGCCACCCGGCGCCGTCAGTTCCGTTCCCGCCCCCAGTCGAGTCCCGTTATGACCGATCCTGTCCTCCTCGCCGGCTATGTCGCCCTCTTTGTGGCCATCGGCGCGGCATTTCTGGCCGTCAATCTGCTGGTTGGCTGGCTGGTGCGGCCCCGCCTTCCGAACACCGAAAAACTCGAGGTCTATGAGTGCGGCGAGCCCGCGATCGGATCAAGCTTCGTCCAGTTCGATCTGCGGTTCTACGTCGTCGCCTTGTTGTTCATCATTTTCGACGTGGAGGTGGCGCTGTTCTTTCCCTGGGCGACCGTCTTCGGCAAGGCGTCGCAGTTGGCCGACCCGTCCTTTGTGAGCGTAGAGGCCGATGGCGCTACGTTGACGCCCGCTGCCACTGGCCTGTTCCGTGAACTTGGATTGCAGTCACCGGCCGTGCCTGCCCTGCAGCCAACCCGTGACGAGGCGCTGTACATCGAGCAGACGCGCGGCGAGATGCCGGCGTCACAGGCGCTGGGCCAATGGGCGGTGGCCAAAACAGGCAGGCTGTTGGCCCGCACGGCGGTGGTCGACATGGGCGTCTTTTTCGCCGTTTTGCTGACAGGTTTCGCCTACGTCTGGTATCGGGGCGATCTCGACTGGGTGCGGGCCGTGGCGGCCGCGCGGGCCGGTCCGGCAAGCGTTTCGGCGGAGAGGAGCGTGGCATGAGCAGCACACGAGGGCCAGCCTTCCTGGAGCAGTTGCAGGCGGCCGTGCCGGAAGGCGTTGTCGGCCACAATCTCGACGCGATCGATCCATGGATCGATGTGGCGCCGGCGCATCTTGCAGCTGTCTGTCGGTGGCTCAAGCATGCGAGCCCCGTGGCCTTCGATTCGATCCAGTGCATCACGGCCATCGATTGGTTCGAGCCCGACGCCAAGAAGGCTGCCAAGGTTTCGTGGCAGCCCCACGTGGAACTGGTCTACCACCTGTGGAGCACCGCCGCCCGGGCCAGCATCGTGATCAAGGTGAAGGTGCCGCGGTGGAAGGATGACGTCGCCGGCCGGCCCCCGGAAGTTCCGAGTGTGACAGGGGTGTGGCGGGGCGCTGATTGGCACGAGCGGGAGGTGTACGACCTCTCGGGCGTGTGGTTTTCCGGCCATCCCGATCTGCGGAGAATTCTTTGCCCCGAGGATTGGGAGGGATATCCGCTTCGCAAAGACTACGAGATGCCGTTGGACTACCACGGCATCCGGGGGAGGTAAGGCAATGTCGCAAGTCGCCGACGATCCGAGAATCATCGAGTTCGACGTTCGCACCGACGAGATGCTCGTCAACATGGGCCCGCAACACCCCAGCACTCACGGCGTGCTTCGCCTCGTGCTGCGGACCGATGGCGAAGTCGTCTCGGAACTGGAGCCGCACATCGGCTACCTCCACCGCTGTGCTGAGAAGATCGGTGAGAATGTCTCCGCTCGACAGTGGATACCGTACACCGACCGCATGGACTACCTCGCGGCGATGAACATGAATCTCGGCTGGGCGCTGGCGGTCGAGAAATTGATGAAGTACGAGGTGAGCGAGAGAGCCCGCCACCTGCGGGTGTTGATCGCCGAACTGGGCCGTGTCGCCAGCCACCTCGTGGGCATGGGAGCGTACGGCCTCGATCTCGGTACCTTCAGCCCGTTTCTCTATGCATTTCGAGAGCGGGAGAAAATCCTCGACCTCTTCGAGGAGGCCTGCGGGGCCCGCCTGACCTACAGCTATATCACGCTCGGTGGCCTCACGGCCGACCTGCCACCCGGTTGGCTGCAGAAATGCGAGGCGTTTCTCGATCAGTTCGAGCCGATCATCCAGGAATACCACGCGTTGCTCACCACCAACGCAATCTTCGTCAAGCGGACGGCCGGCATTGGCGTGCTGTCGCGGGAGATGGCGATTGACTATGGCACGTCGGGGCCGGTGCTCCGCGGGAGTGGGGTCGATCAGGACCTCCGTCGGGACGGCGAAAGCATCTACACCGCCATGTACGACGGGTATGCTTTCGAGGTAGCGGTGATGAAAAACGGTCACTACCCGAGCGATCACGACTATCCAGCTGTGCCGGCCGACGCAGTGCTCGGCGACTGCTGGCACCGGTTCTTCGTCCGTATGCTCGAGGTTGTCCAGTCGATGGACTTGGTGCGGCAGGCGATCGACCGTTACTCACAGTGCAAGGGACCGCTGGGAGAACCGCTGAAAGTCGCGGAGAAAATTCCGGCCGGCGATGCCTATCTGGAGACGGAGGCCCCGAAAGGCCAGATGGGCTTTTACGTGGTTGGTGACGGCTCGGCGATTCCCTGGCGGGCGCGGGCGCGATCGAGTTCGTTTTCGAATCTCGCCGTCGTGCACGAACTCTGCCGCGGCTGCCTGATTGCCGACGTGCCCGCGATCGTGGGGAGTCTGGACATCGTGATGGGCGAAATTGACCGCTGACGCGTTTGATGCTGCTGCACTCGCCCAACCCGGCACGGGGCTGCCTGTGCCCTCTCGTCGGACGCTCGCGGCGGCCTCCGGGCCTCCGCTCGCTGCCGTGTCCGCGGCGCTTCGGCATCCCTGCCTGCGCTTGCTCCCACAGCCCACTCGAAGGCACAGGCAGCCCCGTGCCTTGCCCGCTTTGGAAAGCGAAAGTGCTTGCGGTGAGGCTTCAGGGTGCCGGTACTCCGTGAGCCGGCGTTGGCAGCAAGCGCAGGCAAGGACGTCGACAGCGAAGCTGGCATCGAGCGAACGAAGGGCCGGATGCCCGCAGTGAGCGTCCGGTGACGGGGTACCGGCAGCCTGAAGCCGGGTTGGGCGAGCTGGGCCTCGCGACGCGATTTCCAGAGCGGTACTTGTGAATTGAAGCGGTGTAAGGCAAACTTCGTGCGAAATTTCACGATGTCGGGTTTGTCCCGGGAAACTCGCGAAACATGGTTGACTTTCTGATCACTACGATTGGGCTGCCGTCGTGGCTGGCGTGGACAGCTGCGGCCGGCCTGGCAGCGTTCCTCATTCTCAACGTCATTGCGGGAGGGGCGCTCGTTTTCATTTGGGCGGAGCGGAAGATTGCGGCCCGCATCCAGGATCGTCTCGGCCCCACTCGCACCGGCGGACGGTTTGGCTGGCTGCAATCGCTGGCCGACGGCATCAAGCTTCTTGCCAAGGAAGACCTGATGCCCGAAGGAGCGGATCCGCTCCTCTTTCGCATCGCCCCCTATGTCAGTTTTTGTGCATCGTTTTGCGCCTTCATCGCATTGCCGTTTGCCTTCGACTTCGTCGGCCTCCGGCTCAACGTCGCGGTCTTCTTCGTGATCGCGGTCCTCGGGCTGGAGGTGTTTGGTGTGATCCTGGCCGGCTACGCTTCGGCCTCGAAGTGGTCGCTGTTCGGCGCCATGCGAGAGGCGGCGCAGGTGGTGAGTTACGAAGTGCCACTTGGCATGTGTGTCGTCGTACCCGTCATGCTCGCCGGCAGCATGGATCTTGTGACCATCGGAGAGAAGCAGGCGGGTTGGTTCACCAATTGGTTTTTGTTTCATGACCCGTTCACGTTTGTGATCTTCTGGGTGTACGTGACGTGTGCCGTCGCCAGCGTGAATCGGGCTCCCTTTGACCTCGCCGAGGCCGAAAGTGAGCTGGTGGCCGGCTTCCATACTGAATACTCCGGGCTCCGCTGGAGCTTCTTCTTTATGGCCGAATATGGTTCGATGTTTCTCGTCAGTGCACTCGCGGCCGTGCTGTTCATGGGCGGGTGGAACGGGCCGATTCCTGTGGCTGCTTTGCTTGGCCTGAGCGAAGGGACCGGCGACACGGCGGGCTATTTCGTGCGGCTGCTTGGTATGGTCAACCTGCTCGGGAAGGCTACTCTCGGCGTTCTCATCATGATGTGGATCCGCTGGACGCTGCCGCGGCTGCGGATCGACCAGGTAATGACCACCTGCTTGAAGTACTGCACACCGATCGCGGCTGCGATGTTCGCCGGGGCAATGCTCTGGCAACTCGCCCTGCCGGGTGGCTTGGTGGCTGGGCTGTCGCGGCCCTCGGCCCACATTCGTGAGGGCTGGCTCCAGGAATCGGGCCGCAGCCGCGCCGCTGCGCTGGCTGACCCGGCGGCAAACGTGGCTGATATGGGAGGGAGTCGATGACGCCGTTCGTCACGAGTCTTCTCGGCGCCGCGCCGGCCGCGGCTGTCGTCGCCTCGATCAACTGGCACACGCTGTTTTTTCTGCTTTTTGCGGCGCTGGCTTGCGGTTTTGCCGTCGCCGTGGCTGTGGCGGACAATATCGTCCGTATGGCCCTGTACCTCATCTTGTCCTTGGGGGCCACGGCTGGACTGTTCTTTCTCGCCGGTGCCGAATTCGTCGGAGCGATGCAGTTGATGATCTACGTGGGCGGCACGCTCGTGCTCCTGGTGTTTGGCGTGATGCTCACCGCTCAGTCACCGTTTGTGTCAATGCGGTCGTCAGCCGGCGATCGTGTGCTGGCCGGCGTGGCCGCGGTGGCCCTG
The DNA here is from genome assembly GCA_044358475.1 of Pirellulales bacterium. Taxonomy (GTDB): domain Bacteria; phylum Planctomycetota; class Planctomycetia; order Pirellulales; family UBA1268; genus CACORA01. The sequence continues at coordinate 7,134 of JBIKNV010000051.1, forward strand.
CTTGCGGTGCTGCTTCAGGCGGCCTTTTCGGTCGAGTCCTGGAGACGGCCTGCCTCCGGCGTGGTTGAGCAGCCGGCGGCCACGCCGCTGGGCATGGCCCTTGTCGGCCTGCGGGTGGATGAGCCGCCGGCCGGTGCTCCTGTCGATGCGGTCCGCTCCGGGTACCTTCTGCCGTTTGAGATCGTTTCGATTCACCTGCTTGTGGTGCTCGTTGGCGCCGCGTATCTCGCCCGGGCCAAGCGGCGGAAGACGCCGCGGTCGATCGAGGTCGTGGCATCAGTCGAGCCGCCCGCATCCGTCGCAGAACATGCCGCGATCGGTCGGGATGCGGGGCGTCGCGGATCCTCGGTTCTGACGGGAGGCGGAGCATGATCGGCATCTTCGTACAGCCCTGCCTGGCGGGCCTCCTGAGCGCCCCTGTGAGTGTCGCGCACTACCTGGTCGTGGGAGCAATCCTGTTCGTCTCGGGTGTGGCCTGCATGGCGATGAAGCGAAACGCGCTCGGAGTCCTCATGGGAATCGAGTTGGTGTTGAACGGCGCCAATGTCAATTTCGTGGCCTTCGCGTCGCCGTGGCTTCAGGGGGAAGGGGCACGGTCGCTTGGCCTCGATGGCCAGGTCATCGCCCTGTTCGTGATTCTGCTGGCCGCAGCCGAGGCTGCGGTGGCCTTGGCGATCACACTGAACTTCTACAACAACCACTCCACGGTCGACATCGACCGCGCTGACGACCTCAAAGGGTGATCGTTTCTGCGTCATGGATCAGTCAACCATTCCAACACTGCTGGGGCTTGCATGGCTGACGCCGTTGGCGTCGTTCGTGGCGATCCTCTTCTTCGGTCCGAAGATGGGCCATCACGGTAAGCATGCCGCCTGGGTGGCGACGGCCGCAATCGTCACGTCGTTGGTGCTTTCGATCGTCTCTGCCGGCCAGTGGTTTGCGGCCCATCCTGTGGTGGCTGTCGATCACGGTGGGCACGGGCAGCACGGCGATCACGATGATCACCATGATCACCATGATCACAATGTTCAGGGCGATCACGGCCATGCGAGTCACGGTCCTGGGCCGGCCTTGGCGGGCGACTGGTACACGCTCTACGAGGGGGGCGATCTCAGGCTCTCCATCGGTTGGTACATCGACGCGCTCACGGTGCTGATGTTCGTCGTGGTGACCTTTATTGCGACGTGTATTCACATCTACGCCTCTGGGTACATGCATGACGAATTGCACGATGTCACCGACCACGAGGTGACGCTCCGCTCCGGAGCCCATCTTCATCGGCCGGGGCGGTTCCCCAGATTTTTCCAGGCCCTCTCCCTGTTCTGCTTTTCGATGCTCGGGATCGTCATCGCGGGCAACTTGGCAATGGTGTTCATCTTCTGGGAGCTGGTGGGTATCTGCTCATGGTTTCTGATCGGCTTCTATTACGAGCGGCAGACCGCCTCGACCGCCGCCAACAAGGCGTTCATCGTCAATCGCGTCGGCGACTTCGGAATGCTGATCGGACTGATGGCTTTGTGGGGAGCGTTGGGAACGCTGAGTTTTGCCGATTCGACAGTGACCGGTCCTGACGGGACTGCCAGCACCCGGCCTGGACTTTTTAGTCTTGTCCGGCCCGCGGCCTCCGGCCACGTCCTTCAGATTCCCGATGGCATGGTGAGGTTTGCGGCGGCTGACGACGTCGCCCGTATCACGGCGCAAAACAGCGGCCGGCCCGCCGATGCAGCATCCGCGGTTGCCAAAGAGATCGACGGCTGGCGGAGCAAGGGGATCGGCCGCTGGCTGCTGTTTATTGCTGGCATCGGAATTTTTTGTGGCTGTGTCGGCAAAAGTGCCCAGGTGCCGCTTTTCGTCTGGCTCCCCGACGCCATGGAGGGGCCGACTCCCGTCTCCGCGCTCGTCCACTCGGCCACAATGGTGGCCGCGGGAGTCTATCTCGTCGGCCGGTTTTATCCCGTTCTCACCCCCGACGTGCTCCTGGTCATCGCCTACATTGGCGGAATCACACTCTTTGTCGCAGCCACGATTGCGCTTGTTTCCAACGACATCAAGCGGGTGCTGGCCTACTCCACTGTCAGTCAGCTTGGCTACATGATGCTGGCGCTCGGCGTAGGGGGCTGGGTGGCGGGGCTGTTCCATCTCGTCACGCACGCCTTTTTCAAGAGCCTGCTCTTCCTGTGCTCCGGATCGGTCATTCACGCCTGCCATACCAACGACATGCGGAAGATGGGGGGGCTTGCCAAGACGATGCCGTGGACGGCCGGCACCATGCTCGTCGGCTGCCTGGCGATCATCGGTGCGGGCATTCCCTTTGTGATCGGCCTTTCGGGTTACTACTCGAAAGACGCGATCCTCGCCCAGGCGCTCTCTTTCTCGCAGGCCAATCCCGCCCACTCCATCCTTTTTTTGGCCGTCGCGGGCGGTGCATTTCTCACGTCGTTTTATATGTTTCGGCTGTGGTTCATGACATTCGCCGGGGAGCCTCGTGATCATCACGTCGCCGAGCATGTGCACGAGTCGCCGCCGGTCATGGTCTGGCCGCTGGTCGCGCTCGCTGTTCTTGCGGTCGTGGCGGGATGGACCCTCCCGGGTGGCTTCGGTCTGGCGAACCTGCTGGAACAGGCTCGGCCCGCCGGCACGGAGGCGACCAGCACGGGTGGATTCGTCTTCGGAACTCTCGTCTATCCGGCGGAGCACGAGAGTCACGCCGGGGCGATCCATGCCACGGCGACGATGACCGCCTTCACCACGGCGTTGGCCGGCGTGCTTCTGGCGGCCGTGATGTATCTCTGGAAGATCGTTTCGCCCGCGCTCGTGGCCGGGATGTTCAAACCGGCCTATTCATTTCTCGCCAATCGCTGGTACGTCGACGAGCTGTACCACGCCATCTTCGTGATGCCGGTGCTTGGCATTTCCAGGCTGGCCGCCGGCTTCGACCGCAACGTGATCGATCGGATCATCGACGGCGTGGCCTGGGCGGCTCGGCAGCTCGCTGGTATCGACGCGTGGATCGACAGGAATCTCGTCGATGGGCTCGTGAACGCCACCGCCACCGCCACGTGGAATGCCGGACTATGGCTCAAGCACCTGCAGACCGGCCGTCTTCGGCAATACGTCATGTTCATCGTCGTCGGCACCGTCGCCCTGTTCGTGCTCGCCAGTCTCGTGTTTCGCACCTCACTGGCGGGCTAACTCCACACACTTCCCGTTCTCATCGCTCGCAACCACGGATCCCTGCCATGCCCCTCTCCGCGTCACTCGTCCAACCCGCCCTCTGGCCGCTGTCGCTGATCGTGTTCTTGCCAGCACTGGTGGCGGCTTTCCTGTCGTTGCCAATCATCCCCAAAGCTCGTGAGGAGCTGATCCGATGGATCACCCTCGGCACGCTGGCCGTGGTGTTCTTGGTGTCGGTGTGGGTGGCGGTGCCGCAGTTGTTTGGTGAGACGGGGCCGGCTCAGTTTCGGATTGGCCAGCCGGAGATGCAGGCGGTGGTGAAACTGCCGTGGATCAAGGCGTTCGGTATCGAATACCTGCTCGGTATCGATGGGATCAGCCTGCCGCTGGTGGTGCTCACGACATTCCTGTCGATGCTCGCAGCTGCCGCGAGCTGGCCAATTACCAAGCACGTCAAGGCCTACCATGTGCTCTTCCTGCTCCTCGTGACCGGCATGCTGGGGGTGTTCGTGTCGCTCGACTTCTTCCTCTTCTACGTGTTCTGGGAGGTGATGCTCCTGCCGATGTATTTCCTCATCGGTATCTGGGGCGGACCGCGACGGGAATATGCAGCCATCAAGTTTTTCCTGTACACGTTGTTGGGCAGCGTGCTGATGCTGATCGCGATCCTGATGCTCTACTTCTCGAGCGATCTCCGACTGCTCTCCCCCGAGCAGTTGACGGCGGCCCATGTGGTAAGCCCCGCGCTCGACCCGGCGGCGCAGGCCGAGGCCGTGCAGACGATCAAGACTGCTGCCGACCCGGTGCACACCTTCAACCTGTTGGCCCTCGCTGAATTGGGTCAGCTGCCCAACTCACCCTTTTCCACGTCGATGGTGTGGGGCATGAGGCTCGAGACGTGGGCCTTCCTGCTCCTCCTGATCGGCTTCGTGATCAAGGTGCCGGTTGTGCCGGTGCACACCTGGCTGCCCGATGCCCACGTCGAGGCACCGACGCCGATCTCGATGATCCTGGCCGGCGTGCTGCTGAAACTCGGTGGCTATGGCATCATCCGCATCTGT
>JBIKNV010000406.1:0-3253 GCA_044358475.1 Pirellulales bacterium
ATCGGTTCGGCCGCGCTGGCATCGCTCTTGCAGCGGGATACAGTCGCCGCGACGAGTACGGCGCCGGCGGTGAAGAGTTCCCCCGGCCTGCCGGGTCTGCCCCACTTCGAACCGCAGGCCAAGCGAGTGGTGATGCTCTGGCAGGGGGGCGGGCCCTCGCATGTCGATCTCTTTGACCCGAAGCCCGAACTGATCAGCCGCGGCGGTGAAGACATTCCGGCGAGCGTTCGCGGCGCGACGCGGCTCTCCACGATGTCGAGCAGCTACGCGAAGTGGCCAGTCGTCTCGCCGATCAAACCGTTCCAGAAGTACGGCCAGTGCGGCATGGAGATGAGCACGATGCTGCCCAATATCGGCAGCCTGGCCGACGAGATTTGCCTGGTCCGCAGCATGAACACCGAGGCGGTAAATCATGCTCCCGGCGTGACGTTCTTCCTCACCGGTGGGCAGGTGCCCGGCCGACCGAGCATGGGGGCGTGGATGAGCTACGGTCTCGGCTGCGAGACCGACGACCTGCCGGCCTTCGTCGTCATGACGTCGTCGGACAAGGCGAAGAGCTGCGGGCAACTCTTCTTCGACTACTACTGGGGCAGTGGCTTCCTGCCGACGCGATTTCAGGGGGTGAAGTTTCGCAATACCGGGGAGCCGGTGCCGTATCTCGCCAATCCCGCCGGCATGAGCCGCGAGGCCCGGCGGCTGCTCCTCGACGACCTGGCCGCGATGAACGCCAAGCATCTGGCCGACTACGGCGACCCCGAGATCGATACTCGGATCGCCCAGTACGAGATGGCCTACCGGATGCAGGCGAGCGTGCCGGATCTGGTCGACTTCTCAGACGAGCCCAAGCATGTGCTTGATCGCTACGGCGCCGATGTGCACACCAAGGGCAGCTTCGCCTACAACTGCCTCATCGCGCGACGGCTCCTCGAGCGGGGCACGCGGTTTGTGCAGCTCATGCATGCCGGCTGGGACCAGCACGGCAACCTGTTCACGCAGCTCGAGCAGCAGTGCAAGGACACCGACGCCCCGACGGCCGCGCTGGTGCAGGATCTCAAGGAGCGGGGGCTACTCACCGACACGCTCGTGGCCTGGGGGGGAGAGTTTGGGCGGACGCCGTTTGGGCAGGGCGACCCGGCCAACCCCAAGGGCCGCGACCACTTCGGCAAAGCCTATTCGTTTCTCCTGATGGGCGGCGGTGCGAAGGCCGGCCACGTGCATGGGGCGACCGACGACTATGCGTGGAACATCACGGCCGACCCGGTCCACGTGCACGACATGCAGGCCACGATGATGCACCTCGTGGGTATCGACCACACGAAGCTCACCTACCGCTACCAGGGCCGCCAGTTCCGGCTCACCGATGTGCACGGGCATGTGGTGAAGGGAGTGCTGGCTTAACGCGGCGCTCGCCCTCCTGGCCTCGCTTCGCTTGCCGGCCTCCGGCCGGAAGAAATGCGGGCCTCCAGCCCTTACTCGATTGGTGGTGAAACATTTATGGAATCACCCCGTGGCCGGCGATGAAGCCGCTTGACCACGCCCATTGGAAGTTGAAGCCGCCGATGCGGCCATCGACGTCGAGCACCTCGCCGGCAAAGAAAAGCCCCGGGCAGATGCGGCTCTCCATCGTGTCGAGTTTCACTTCCGAGAGCGGCACGCCGCCGGCCGTCGCCTCGGCCGCCGTGAACCCGCGGTCGCCGGTGATCTCCAGCGGCGCCGCCGTCACTAACTGCACCAGTTTTTTTCTTGACTCGCGCGGCAGATCTCCTCCAGTCGGCGCACCGGCCTGCTCGCAGAGCGTCTTTGCGAGCCGGTCGGGGAGATGTTCCCGCAGCAGCGGGAGTGGCCCACGGCCCTGGGTGGCCACGAGCAGTCGATCGACCTCCTCGGCCGTGTGCCCCGGCAGCCAGTTGATGGCCAGGCGCACGGTGGGATCGGCCGCCTTGGCGATGAGCCAGTGGCGGCTAATGTCGAGGATGCTCGGGCCCGACAGGCCCACGTGGGTGCAGAGCGTGCTGCCGGCAAAAGAGGCGAGCCGCTTGCCGGAGGCTGCCAAGAGACTCACTTCCGTCGGCAGCGTGAGGCCGGAGAGCGTGGTGATCCAGTGGCCTGCGGGGAGCAACAGCGGCACAAGCGCCGGCACGATGGGCGCCGTGAGCGAATGGCCCAGGTCCTGGGCGAGCCGGTAGCCGCCGCCGTCGCTGCCCGACTTGGGGAGCGACTTGCCACCCGTGCAGAGGATCACGCGGTGGGCGGTGATCGGGCCGACCGAAGTGGTCGCCCGAAACGTCTGATCGATGGCATCCAGTGCCTCGACCCGGGCGGGATGCACGAGCAACGCCCCGGCTGCCTCCGCTCCCTGCACGAGGGCGTCGAGGATCGTGCGGGCGGAGTCCGTCACCGGAAAGAACTTGCCGGTATCTTCACGTTTGAATTCGACGCCGGCTTCCCGGAAGAAGGCGACGGTGTCATCGACGGTGAATCGCCGCAGCACCTTGCGAATTGCGGCGGGCGTGCTGCCGGCAAAGTCGGCCTCGCTGACTCGCCAGTGGGTGACGTTACAGCGACCACCGCCGGCTACGAGGATCTTGGCCCCGAGCTTTTTCGCCCCGTCGACCGCCACGATCGAGAGCGGCCGGCCGGCGTCACGGGCCGCGCGGCCTGCCCAGGTGGCGGCAAACAGGCCGGCGGCACCGGTGCCAATGACGAGGACGTCGCAGGCGGCGGGGAGCACTGCCATGGATGATGAACGACTCGTGACGGCTGACCGGCTTGCCGCTGGGTTACTGTTGCATGAAGGTGAACACGCCCCGCTTGTTCGCGACGACGATGTCGGGGCGGCCGTCGGCATTCAGGTCGGCGACGGTCACCTGCGTGCCCACGCCGCTGTCGTCATCGATCAGGTGGGGCACGAACGTCGCCCCGCCCCGGTCGTCGCGCTCCAGGCGAAACCAGTAGAGCACCGGCGGCGCATTGGGCTCGGCGTCGCCGTTGATGCCGTGGGCCCACCGCCGTTTGCCCGTCACGATGTCGTCGAGGCCGTCACCGTCGATGTCGGCCATCGCCACCGCGTGCAGCTGGCTGAATGACGCGCCGGCAGCATCTTTGTCGGGCTGCGGATTGAGGATCACCCGCTCGATGAAGCTGCCGTCGGACTGCTGCTCGAACCAGGCCAGGCCGTAGCCGTGGGCGTCGAGGCTCGTGATCACGTCGTTGCGGCCATCGCCATTGACGTCGCGGACGTGCATCTGCGCGC
>JBIKNV010000408.1:0-3248 GCA_044358475.1 Pirellulales bacterium
CGCTCCGAGATGCCGAGCAGCCGGGCGATCTCGTCGTTGCTGAAGCCCTGCCGGATGAGGCCGAGCACCTCGATCTCGCGTTGAGAGAGCGGGCCGTCCGTCGCCACCTTCGGCGGAGCGGGCATCTGCGGACCGATCGTCTCGCCGCGGTGGACGGCGCGGATGGCCGCGGCGAGTTCGTCGTGCCGCACCGTCTTCGTGAGATAGCCGCGGGCGCCAGCCTGCATCGCGAGGCTCATGTCCTCGCCGGCTTTCGACGACGTGAGCATGAGCACGCGGGCCTCGGGGAATTCAGCCCGCAGCCGACGGAGCGTCTCGATGCCGTCCATGCGTTCCATACTGACGTCGAGCAGGCAGACGTCGGGCCGATGCTGCCGCCAGAGAGCGAGCGCCGACCGTCCGTCATCGGCCTGGGCCACGATACGGAACCAATGGTTAAGCGAGAGCACGTTTGCCAGCCCTACCCGCATGACCGGATGGTCGTCGACGAGCATCACGCTGATCGCCAGGGGAGAGGCTTGTGTGGTCACGGGAGGAGATGCAGGTAGGAAAGGGTTCTTGTGAGGACTGAGGACGCTCGCGCGATCGGCTTATTCAGTGATACCTTGCCCCGGAGGCCCGTCGCCATTGGAGGAAACTCCAATATCGGCCGGGGCGGGGCTGCCGGCTGCGGCCGGTTCCGCGAGGTCGTGGTCATAGTCGCGGCGGCGGACCTCGATCGAGACGGCCGTGCCGCCGCCCGGCTCGCTTTCGATGGAGAGGCTGCCACCGAGCCGCTCCGCCCGTTCCCGCATGCCTTGCAGGCCAAAATGCCCCTGCTCCGCGCCCTGCTGGCGACCGACCGAAAAGCCTACACCGTCGTCCCTCACCGTCGCTCGGATCGCATGCGTCGGCCTTTGGTCACTCACCTGCACGGTGATTGTCTTGGGGCGGCCGTGGCGTAGGGCGTTGTAGATCGCCTCCTGCACGATGAGCAGCAGGTTGCCCGCCACGAAGTCGGGCACGTCGTCGAGTTGGCCGGAGGTCTGCACATCGATCCGGGCGGCATGTCCCTCTCCGATCCGGCCTGCGAGCGTCTTGATCGCCTCGGGAAACGTCTGCTCGCGGATCGGCAGGCTCCGCATCGCCCAGACGGAGTTGTGCAGCTCGCCCGTGGCGTGGTTCACCATGCGGCGGGCGACGTCGAAGTGCACCTTCGACTCCGCCTCGTCCTGCGAGCGGCTCCCCTCGCAGGCGTCGAGCTGGAAGCCGATGCCGCCGAGCGTCTGCAGGAGCGTGTCGTGGAGGTTGGCGGCCAAACGGTTCCGTTCCTTGAGCGTGGCATCGAACTCGACGGCAGCATCCCGGCGGGACCGCATCTCGGTGGCAAGCAGCGCGGCCTGCGCCTTCACCTGTCGCCGCAGAAGCCAGGCCCACGCCAGCGACCCGGCCAACACCGTCGCCACGCCCCCGAGCAGGATGTCCAGTCGCTGTGGCGTCCACCACGACGGGCTGCGGAGGAGCCGCACGTCGTCGGCCGATCGCACGATGAGCGTCATCCGATCGGGGATTGTCGCCGGCCACTGGCTCGGGTCGAACTTCCAGTCGGTGGCCACGATGCCCGTCACCTCCAGTTCGCTGCCGGGCATGAGCCTGCGGAGCGAGAGAAAATCGGCCAGCTCCGCGACGGCCATGACGCTCGTCTTGCCTGCCGAGAGCACGAGGAGCCCCCCGTCGTTGCTCACTCGGGCCTCCAGGAGGCGGGCGGGAAACTGGATCAGGCAGCCCTCATAGTCGCCAGGTCTCGCCATCACGGCAGACACAACGGATTTCGCGTTGAGTGCCACGACCTCGTCGGGCGTAATCATCGTGGGATTGGGTGGCGGCCCGGAATGGGTTTTCCGAAAGATGGCATCGGTGAGGCCGGCGACGCGTCCGCTGCGATCCACGAACCCGGCGACTTCCACCCGGTCGCCGGGTTTGAACTCCTCGACCGACCGCGTGGCCGCCCGCACGCCGCCGGCGCCGTCCTGCAGGTGCACGGCCTGCCCGGGAATGGTGTGGATCACGACCCCTTGCGTGCGGATGCGGTGGCCACGGAATGGCTCGGGGCGAAATCGGGCCAGCGATGAGATCGCCACCGGTGGACAGTCGAACGGCGGATGTGGCGGCGGCGACACAATCGTGAACCATTCCGGTCGCCCGACCATCACGCGAGGCTGAAGAAATTCCCCGCGGGTGTTGAAGATCGACAGCGGCACGCCCGTGAGCCTCACTTCCGCATCGACCAGTCGCTGCGGGTCGTCAGGAATCGCCGACTTGGTGACGATTGCCACGAACGGCTGGCCGGCCGTTTCGAGATTCAGCCGCCAGTCGGAGCCGTCGAATGTGATGCCGTGTACCACGCCAGTGATTTCAATGAGCAGGCTGTCGTCGGCGCCGCTGAAGAACCGCTCGGGATCGGTCTGGCGGGGCCGGGGCAGCGGCTGGGACCCAAGCACGCGGACCTCCCGAGGCAGCACCGGTGGCGAGAAGCCGCCCGGATCGATCGTGCCGTCGATCTCGATCTCGTCGCCCACGTGGACAGCGTCTGGAATGCCGTCGCCTTCCCACACGCCGCGTTTTTTCGCGAAGCCGAAGTTGACATAGATGCCCGCGGTGTCGTCTTGGATGACGATGCTGTTGCTGGCCCGGAGCGTCACCACGCCGCGGATCCGAATGGGCGGGTTGGTCGCAAGCTCCGCGACGGGGAGCGACCGCACCTCGGCGATCGGCTGCACGTCAGCGGCGGTGTCTGTGCCAATGGCGGCGGCCGGCGATGAACTCAGGCCGCGCCATGCACCAGCACAGGCGAGGATGACCACGCCGAGCCTTGGCAACTTCCTGGAATTCGCAGTCCCGATCATGAACTCTTTGCTCTCCCGGAGCCTTGATCGTAGCCTGTTGTTGCACGGGGTGCCGGCGTCGGCGTCGGCTTTCGGGCCAAAAGGTGGCAGTCACCTTTTGGCCGCCGGACAAGTTGAAAACTTGCCGCCACGGGGGGCAGCGTATCCCGTGCCGACCACTACGGGCTGCGTCCCCTTTTTATGTCGCGCCGGTCATTTCGATTCGACCGCGATCGTCACTGGCTCGGAGTCGGCCACGGCGGTGACGGAAAGCCCTGATGTGTTGGCCGACGTGAATTGCTTGTGAATCCCCGAAGGGATGTAGGTCGGCCGTCCGCTTGCGGCGTCTGGAGGTCGCATGCCGGAGTTATCGTTGACGGCCAC
>JBIKNV010000056.1:0-10815 GCA_044358475.1 Pirellulales bacterium
TGCCGTGATCGACAGTCTGGCCGTCTCCGGCCCACCGGCGGACGTCGATGCCCTGCTCGATCGGCTCATCGCGTCACCGGCGATGCTCGAGGTAAACGCTCCGGCTCTGCTCGCAGGGGTATCCAAGGAGGCTACGGCAGCCGAGGCGGCTGCGCGGGTGCCGGCAGCTGCCGAGGTCCCTGGGGCACCGCCGCGGGTGCGGCTGCGTGTCGAGGTAGCCGAAGCCGCGGCAAAGCCAGCCCCAGGAGAGCAGCCTTAGGGAGACAGGAAGGCCGCGGGCGTGAAGACGTGAAAGATAGTGCCGACAAACCACGGACGCCGCCGGGGGTCGTGACGATTCGTTGCCGCGAGCATGGCCCGCTCGTGGTGGAGATGCCCGAGGAGGCGGGGGGTGAGCAGTTACAGCTGCGCGTGACCGATCATCTCGGGCAGACGTTTCCGCTGCCGGACCACAAGCGGGCAGTGGCATTGTGCCGCTGCGGCCACAGCGGGGAGCGTCCGTTCTGCGACGGCTCGCACAAAATCTGCGGTTTTGAGGCTGCCGAAACTGCCCCACCCGCATGATTTGACGCGTCACCGGCCGGGTCGTAGCGGTCGCGACATCTCCGCTATCGACGGAAAGTGTTCCAGGGAAACCACTTGTGGCGAGCGGGGTGGGCAAAAAAATGGCTTGAGGGGTGGTGATCCATATGGACTGGCTTCGGAATGACCTGTACCGTTGAGGGACTCGAGAGGCTGACCCAAGGCGGGTCAGCCCCTTCCCTGCTTCCCTGGGTTCCGGCTTCCTGGCATGACGTCACCCCACGGCTCGAACCACGGCCCCAATTTTTACCAGCGATCCAGCGTCTGGATCATGGCAGTCCTGGTCTTCCTGCTGCCCATGGTGGTGGTAGGGGCGATTAAGGCGAAGGGGAACAACCGCAACGACGTCAAGGGATGGCTGCCACTGGAGTATCCCGAGACCCAGACCTACCGCTTTTTTCGCCGCAATTTTCAGGGTGAGGAGTTCATTCTCGTCAGCTGGGAAGGGTGCACGATGGCGGATCCGCGGCTGGAGCTCCTCGCCCGCAAGCTCCTGCCTCCCCCCGAGGAGGCCTCCCGAATCGAGCGGCCACTCTTTTTCAAGACGGCTCAGACCGGCCCGCGGGCTGTCGCCCAGATGACCTCCCCGCCGCTCAACCTCGAGCGGGAGGAGGCGGTGCAGCGGCTTACCGGCGCAATCATCGGGGCAGCACCGGCCGACGGTCCCGACGACATCGACCAGCGTCAGACCTGCCTGGTCCTCACGCTCTCCGACGCGGCCCGGGCCAACCTGCACAAAACGATCGACATCATCAAGGATGTGGCGGTTGCGGAATGCGGTGTCCCCGAAAAGGACATCCACATGGGCGGGCCGCCTGTCGACAACGTGTCGATCGACCGGGCGGGCCAGACGAGCGTCACGATCCTGTTTGGCCTGTCGCTCGTCGTCGGCTTCTTCGTGAGCTGGTGGAGTCTGAAGAGCAAGGCGTTGGTGTTGCTGGTGCTCGCCTCCGGCGTCTACAGCATGTTCTCCAGTCTGGCGATCGTCTGGTACTCGGGCTATCCCGTCGATGCGATCCTGCTCACGATGCCGTCGCTCGTGTACGTGGCGACCACCAGCGGCGCGATCCACCTGGCCAACTATTATCGCGACCAGCTCGCCGAGACGGGCGTGCAGGAAGGGGCGGCCGGCCGTGCCGTTCACCATGCCCTCCTGCCACTGTCGCTCGCCACCGGCACCACGGCCATCGGTCTGGCCACACTCGCGGTGAGTGAGCTCGTTCCGATCAAGATGTTTGGCATCTTCTCGGCGATTGGTGTGGCGGTGAGTTTTGTGATCCTGATCACGTTCATGCCAGCGGCCTTGGAACTGTTTCCCCCGCGGCTCAAGCTCGGCAAGCTGGCCGATGGTGACCACGACGGTGGCTGGAAGCCGATCGAGCAGAGTCCCTGGTGGCGGGTCGGTCAGTGGATTACCCGCTACAACGGCCTGGTGGCCACGGCGTGCTTGCTCGTGATGATGGGCTTCGCCTATGGCATGACCCGCGTGGAGAGCAGCGTGCAGTTGATGCGGCTCTTCTCGCCGCAGGCCCGGATTCGTCTCGACTACGCCTGGCTGGAAGACAAGCTCGGGCCGCTGGTGCCGATGGAGATCCTCGTCCGGATCGATCAGCAGACGTGCGGCCTCAACTTCCTCGAGCGGATGGAACTGGTCGGAGAGATCCAGCGGGAGATCGGCGGCTTGGAAGAGGTGGGCAGTTCGCTCTCCACCGTCACCTTCGGCCGCAGCCTCGACACGGGAGGCGGTGGAGAAGGCATGGGAGGGGCGGCGGCACGGGCCTTTGGCCTCGGGGCCCGTACCCGGCGCAGCGTGCTCAACAAGCGGCTCGTCGCCCATCGCCACGAGTTTCTCGCCGGCGACTACCTCCGGGAGGCAAAGCAGACGCCCGATGGCGACCCGATCGACCAGGAACTCTGGCGCATCAGTGCTCGCGTGAGTGCCACCAAGGAGGTTGACTACGCCCTCTTCAAGGCCGACCTGCAAAAGAAGATCGACCCGATCCTCGCCGCCTTGAAGGCCGAAGGCGTGGAGGGCGTGTCGGTCGACTACACGGGGCTCGTGCCGCTGGTCTACAAGGCACAGCATTCGCTCCTCGACGGCCTCAAGATCGGCTTTATTTGGGACTTCGCGATCATCGTGGCGGTCATGATCGTGCTCTGCCGGGCGGCCTCGGCCGGCCTCGTGCTCCTCCTACCGGCTGCGTTTCCGGCGGTCGTCGTCTTTGGAGGCATGGGCTGGGGCAACTCGCTACTCAAGACCTATGACATCGGCACGCTGCTGATCGACATCGGCACAGTGATGGCGCCGAGCGTGGCGCTGGGTGTGACGGTGGACGACGTCGTCCACTTCATGCTCTGGTTCCGCCGGGGTATCGCCGACGGCCTCGACCGCAAGCAGGCCACGATGCTCGCCTACAAGGGCTGCGCTCGGGCGATGTACCAGAGTTGGGGCGTGATCGGCATCGGGCTGGCCGTCTTCTCGCTCTCACCGTTCGGTCCGACGCAGCGGTTCGGTTACATGATGCTCTCGATGCTGACCGTCGCCCTGGTGGGCAACCTGGTGCTCTTGCCGGCGTTGCTTTCCGGTCCGCTGGGGGCCGTCTTCAGTTGGAGCATCCTGCGGATCGAGAAGAAGAAAGCGCTCCGTCAGGATCGTCGCACCGTGCAGGCCGACCCCGGCAGCGATTCGCTGCCTGCGCCGCACGTGCTCCCCGAGCCGGCTAATCGCGCCGCGCACGCGTGAGCAGGCGTTGCCGCTTTGTGTGACGGCAGGGGCATGCTTCCTGCATTATCATGAAGGCGGGTTCACTTTTCACGCGCGAGGAAAGTCGATGCGACTCATGACGACAGGTTTTCTGCTGCTGGCTGGCATGCTTGGTGCTGGCTTGGTGCTGGCGGCCGAGTCGACCGAGAGTGATGGGGTGATTGATGTGGTATCGACCCTCACGCCGCTGCAGAAACAGCAGATCGATCAGCAGCGGCCCACCTATCACCAGCCCACTGTGGTGGAGGGAGCTGCGCCGCCCACGACGCTGCCGCTGGCGCTCGCCGCCAAGGAGACACTCGTGTTTCTCGGCAACGGCCTCGCCGAGCGGATGGAGCACGCGCCTTTCTTTGAGACGCTGCTCTATCGGCAGTTTCCCGAAAAGCGGATCACGTTTCGCAACATGGGGTTTCCCGGCCACACTCCCGCCTTCCGCCCCGAGGCGGGGCGGAAAGATCCGTGGGCGTTTCCCGGAGCGGAGAAGTTTCGGCCAGAGATCAAGGGCCACTTTGGGGAGGGGCACTATCCCAATCCCGACGAGTGGCTGAGGATCGTCGGTGCCTCGACGATCGTGGCCTTCTTCGGGTTCAACGAATCCTTCGACGGGCTGGCCGGAGTCGAGAACTTCAAGAATGAACTCGCCGCCTTCGTGAAGCACACGCGGTCGCGGAGCTATGTGGCCGGCGGCACCACCCCGCCGCGGCTGGTGCTTGCCACGCCGATCGCCTGCGAGCCGCATCCCGAACTCGCGCTCCCCGACACGCAGGCCCGGAACGAAATCCTGCGGGCCTATGCGGGGGCGATCGAAGCGGTGGCCCGCGAACAGAGCGTCGGCTTCGTCGATCTCTTCACGCCATCGCTTGCCTGGTTCACCGCGGCCGAGAGGCCGCTCACGATCAACGGCGTGCATCTCTCCCAGGATGGCTACCGCCGGCTTGCCCCTGAGCTGTTTCGTCAACTGTTTGGCACCGAGCCAGGGTCGCTCGAACCCGGCTCGCTGCTGCAGCAAGCCGTGGCCGACAAGGCGTGGTATTGGCGAAATGACTACCGCATGCTCAATGGCGTGCATGCGTACGGCCGCCGGTGGGCCCCCTATGGCAACGTCAACTATCCCGAAGAGATCGAGAAGATCCGTCAGATGACGGTGTTGCGGGATCGGGCGATCTGGGAGATCGCCTCTGGGAAGAAGACCTCACTCGACGTCGATGACTCACGGACCAGGCCGCTCTCGCCGGTGGAGACCAACTACGCGGTCAGTCCCAAGAACGGCAATCCGGACTACGTCATCGAGGAGGCCAAGGCCCTCGCCGCCTTCACCCTGCCCGAAGGCTATGCGGTGTCGCTCTTCGCTTCCGAACAGCAGTTTCCCAACCTGGGCAATCCCTGCCAGATGCGGTTCGATAACCGGGGCCGGCTGTGGGTCTCCACGCTGCCGAGCTATCCGCACTACAAGCCGGGCGATGCCAAGCCCAATGACATGCTGCTGATCTACGAAGACACCGACGGCGATGGCCGGGCCGACAAAGAGACCGTCTTCGCCGACGGCCTGCACATGCCGATCGGCTTCGAGCTCGCGCCGGAGGGCGTCTACCTTTCCCAGGAGCCGTTTCTGCTGCTGCTGAAAGATACCGACGGCGATGACCGGGCCGACGTCACCGAATATCTTCTCGACGGCTTCGATCCTCACGACACGCACCATGCCATCTCTGCCTTCGACGTTGATCATGGCGGCGGGATCTACATGTGCGAGGGCCGCTTCCTGCATTCCCAGGTGGAGACTCCCTGGGGGCCGCAGCGGATGACCGACGGCGGTGTCTGGCGGTTCGATCCGCACTCCTGGAAGGTCGAACGGGTGATGCAGCTCGACGTCAACAACCCCTGGGGCGTCGCCCACGATGCGTACGGCCAGACCTTCATCAACGATGCCTCGGGGGGCGAGCAGATCTGGATGCTCGGCTACTCGATCCGGATGCCGCATGCCGCCGAGATGGCGAAGGTGTCAAAGTTCAACTACGAGCATCAGGTGCGGCCGACCTCAGGCGCCGAGTTCATCGCATCGAGACACTTTCCCGATGAGGTGCAGGGTGACTATCTCTATGCCAATACGATCGGCTTTCTCGGCATCAAGGACTTCGAGGTCGTCGAGGACGGCAGCGAGATCAAGGGCCGCTTCCGACAAAACCTGATCCAGTCGTCCGACGGCAACTTCCGCCCCTGTGATCTGGAGATCGGCCCCGACGGCAGCCTGTATTTTCTCGACTGGCACAACACGCTGATCGGCCACATGCAGCATTCGGCCCGCGACCCGCTGCGGAATGCCGAGTATGGCCGCATCTATCGCATCACCTACCCCGCCCGACCGCTGGTCGAGCGGCCGGTGATTGCCGGGGCTCCGATCGAGGTGCTGCTTGACAACCTGAAGCTTCCCGAGATGAACGCCCGCAAGTGGTCGCAGCGAGAGCTGCGGGGCCGTGATCGGGCGGCCGTGTTGGCGGCGGCCGAGGCCTTCGCCGACGCCAACCGCGATGACGACCGGCTGCAGCTGGAGTCGCTCTGGGCCACCTGGGGGCAGCAGGCTCCCTCGCTGCGGCTCCTCCAGCGCTGCCTTTCCGCGCGGGATCACCGGGTGCGGGCGGCGGCCGTCCGGGTCGTGCGCCACTGCCTCCATCTGCTCGACGAGCCGGAGAAGATTCTGCTTGCGCCCGCTGGTGATGACCACCCACGGGTTCGCCTCGAGGCATTGTCGGCCGCGTCGTGGCTGGGCGGGCCGGCTGGAGCCCGCGTTGCGCTGACGGTCGCGTCTCGGCCCACCGATCCCTGGATTCGCAACGCGCTCAATGCCGCCATGTTGACCCTCGGCGACGATGTGCGGCAGCTCGTCGACACCGCCTCGTTCGATGCCCAGCGACTCTCTGTCGAGCTCGAAATGATGCTCGCCGGCCGTCTGCCCGGTGCGGCCAAGCCGAAGAATGTCCGCACCTCCTCCGAAAAATTCAAAGACAAGGGCTTCGAGAAGATCTATGAACTTGGTCAGCGGGTGTTTTATGAGGAGGGTTCGTGCAGCACGTGCCACCGCGACCACGGCCGGGGAGTGACCGGCATCTATCCTCCGCTGGTGGCGAGCGAATGGGTGCTCGAAGAGCCCGCACGACTCATCAAGCTCACGCTGCACGGCCTCTGGGGGCCGATCCAGGTGGCCGGGAAACGTTACGAACCGGCCGGTGGTGTCCCCCCGATGACGGCCGTGGGGCTCTTTTACACCGACGAGGAGATTGCCGCGGTGCTCACCTATGTCCGCAACAGTTGGGGCAATGATGCCCCGGCCGTGGACACGTCCACAGTGGCCCGCATTCGGGGCGAGACCCGTGGGCGACGAAAGTTCTACACGCCGGAGGAACTCCTCGCGGAGCATCCCTTCCCGGCTGGGAGTCAACAGGCACTGGCCGACGAAGCACCGGTCAACCCGCAGCTCCAGGCTGAGCTCGCGGCCGAGCCACTCGAAACACTCGTGGCCGACGCGCTCGCCCAGGGCGATCCGCTCCGTGGGGCGTCGGTCTTCTTCAACGAGAAAGTTGCCTGCGCCACCTGCCACGCCGCCGACTATGGCTACCAGCTCGGGCCGCACCTCACCGACGCCCGCAGTGATGCCACCCGGGCACATCTGATTGAGTCGATCCTTCATCCGTCGAAGGCGATTCGTGAGGGCTACCAGTCGGTCACGGTGGTCACTGCCGGCGGGGAGGTGCTCTCTGGCTACCTCGTCTCGCGGAGCGATGCCGAGGTCGTCCTCAGCCTGCCGACCGATAAGGGGGGCAAGCGGGTGCTCGCCGCCGAGGACGTCGAGGAGGTGATCCTGCAGGAACAGTCCACCATGCCCGCCGGCCTCGTCGGACAACTGAAGGATCGCCAGGCCTTTCTTGATCTGGCCCGCTTCATGTTTTCGATCAACGAAGGGGGTAAGGCTGAGCTGCGGCGTCTCAAGGCCGAGGCCCGTGTCGGCGAGTGAGCATCCCCGGCGCAGCGTCCGGAGGGCGGAAGCCGAAAGCCCCGGGCGCGAGGCCGGGGGCTACGGTGGCGTCGGCGAACGCGTCATCCCGCGGGCTTGCGCCCTGCGGCTCCCTGGGGGAGGCTCGTGCCGGCGGCTTTCTGCGAGCGCTCCATCAGAAAGCCCCGGGCGCGAGCCCGGGGGCAGTGGCGCCGCCCAGGCAAGTAGAGGGTGGTAGAGTAGTGTCATGTCGCTCCCACTTCCTGCCGATGCCGGTGTGTCTTCCGGGCTGCCGACCGCCACGGTCGTGCTCAAGCCAAAACGGGCCCGGCCGTTTTTCGGACGCCATCCTTGGGTGCTCGATTCGGCCATCCTGCGGGTCGATGGCCAGCCGACCGACGGCGATGTCGTTGACCTCACGACGCACGACGGCCTCTTCGTGGCCCGTGGCCTCTGGAATGCGGTCAGCAAGATCCGGGTGCGGCTCTATGCGTTCGACGCGGCGACGAAACTCGACGCCGGCCTGTGGCGGTCGCGGCTGGAAGCGGCCGTCGCCCTCCGAAGGTCGCTCGGGCTCGACGACCGCGGCGGCGCCTGCCGGCTCGTCAACAGCGAAGGAGACGATCTGTCGGGATTAATCGTCGACCGCTACGGCGACTGGTTGGCCGTGCAGGTGACGGCGCTTGCGATGGCGAGCCGGCTCGACGAAATCTGCGACATGCTCGAGAGAATCGTCGCACCGCGGGGCATCCTGCTGCGGGGCGCGGAACGCGGGCTGTCGAAGCTCGAGGGGCTCCATCTGCCCGACCGGCTCGTCCGCGGCAGCCCGCCCGACGGCCCCGTGTTTGTCGTGGAGCACGGCCTGCGGTTCGGCGTTGATCTGACCGAGGGGCAGAAGACGGGCTTCTACCTCGACCAGCGCGACAACCGCCAGGCGGCCTCCCGCCATGCCCGTGGTCGCCGCGTGCTCGACATGTTCTGCTACTCCGGCGGCTTTTCCCTCGCCTGCGCGACGCAGGGCCAGGCGGCGAGCGTGCTGGCGGTTGACTCCAGTGCAAAGGCGACGGCGTTGGCCAAGGCCAATGCCGAGTTGAACGGCGCCGCGACGATCACCGTCGAGACAGCCGATGCATTCAAGAAGCTCGACGCGCTCCAGGCGGCCGGTGGGCCGTTTGGCATGGTGATCCTCGACCCGCCCAAGTTCGCCCGGAGCCGGGCGTCGCTCGACGAGGCGATGCGGGCCTACCATCGGATCAACCGGCTGGCGGTCGACCTGCTCGAGCCGGGGGGCATCCTCGTCACCAACAGCTGCTCGGGCGCCGTGGCCCGTGACGACTTTCTGATGATGCTCGCCGGCGTGGCTCAGCGGAGCGGCCGTTCCCTGCAACTCCTCGAGGTTCGCGGCGCGGCGGCCGATCATCCCGTGAGCGTGAGCTGCCTCGATGGCGAGTATCTGAAGTGCGTCATCGCCCGCGTGGCGTGATGCCCGCCTGCGCCCAACGGCCATCGATGAATCGCCACGGCCGGCCCGGGGGCGGGGCGTCGCGGAGGATGGTGGGCAGATGTTGCTGCGACCAGCCATCGAAGCAGATCCGCCGTGCGTACCGCAGGATCGACCAGGGCATGCCGACGGCTGAGTAAAAGGGGGGCGCCGCCGAGGGCCAGGGACCGCCATGCTGCATCGGCGGCACCACAGCCATGCCGGTCGTCATCCGGTTCTCGACGATGCGGCCCGCCTTTTCGATGAGCAGGGGTGCGATTGCCGCGAAGGCCGGCTCGTCATCACCGTTGCTGGCCACGTAGACACTCGCAGCCAGCGCCCCATGCACACGCGTTACGCCGCGGATCAGCTCCTCGAGCGACTGGCACGTGACCAGGAGCGTGGCATTGCCGAAGACCTCCACAAGCAGCGACTCGGGATCGGCGAGGAAGGCGGAGCCGCTGGTTTCCAGAAGGGTCGGTAGGCTCGTGCAGGGGCCGGCCACGGCTGGCCGGGCCATCGTGTCGCCCGTGAGCTGGGTGGCACCGGCCTGCCGCAGTGCAGCGATGTTGGTGACGAGTCGATCGCGGCCGGGTGGATTGAGGAGCACCTGCGGGCCGATGGCTCCGAGCCGTTGGGCTACGGCGGCGACAAAGGCCCGCCCCGCCTCGTCATCGACGAGGAACACGATGCCCGGCTTGATGCAGACCTGCCCGGCCGACCCGGTGACACTCGCCGAGAGTTCGTCGGCGATCTGGTCGCCCCGCTCGGCCGAGGCTCCCGGAAGGAGCACGACGGGGTTGACGCTCCCCATCTCAACCCACATCACCTTGCCGGCGGCGGCCGCCGCCGCGAAGAGTGTCATGCCTGCCTGCTGGCTCCCGGTGAAGCCGGTGCCTCCCACACGCGGATCGGCGACGAGCCGCAGGCCATCGGCCGGCGGGATGCCATGGAGCAGCTGCACGGTGGCCGCGGGAAGGCCTGCTTCGGCAAGTGCCGGGACTGCCTCCTCGGCGGCGATGTGCGACACGCTCGGATGCCCGGGATGAGCCTTGGCGATGACGGGGTTGCCGGCGGCGATCGCGGAGGCGAAGTCACCGCCGGTGAGGCAGCCGTAGGCGAAGGGAAAATTGGCCGGCGGGAAGATCGCGACCGGCCCGAGGCCGAAGGCAGCCGAGCGGATGTTTTTGTCGGTGTCGATCATCGCCATCCGCCAGGTGCCCTCCCGCGTGGCGGATGCTGCCTGTCGAAGTTGGTCGAGCATCCGCGGGATTTCGACGTCGGCAAGCCGTGGCCTCACCGGCAGGCCCGTCTCCGCATGGGCGGCCGCCACGAGTCCGGCAGTCCGGGCCTCCAGCCGCGCTGCATACCGCTCGAGAAAGATCGCCCGTTGCTCGTCGGCGATACCGCGGAGTTCGGCAGCGGCGAGAGTCGCCGCATCGAGCGCGGCATCGACGTCGCTCCCGTTGCTCACCGGCCAGACGGCGGAGCGGATGTCGCCCGTCGTGGGATCGACGGTGCGGAATGAATCAACGGCTGCCGCGGGCCGCCACCGGCCGGCAATCAGGACGGGCTCCATGGCATGCTTTCCTGACATGTGAAGCCGATCGGGAGCGTCAGGCGGATTGTCGCAATTCCACCGCCTCAGACAACGTGGTGGCGAAGCGGCAGCCGAGATCGGCGAGCCACGTCTCGTGCATTGACTTATTTTTATGGTAATCGTTGGCTAGGAGCGTGACATCGCGGCCTGCATGGAGACCTGCGATCGCGAAGTGCAGCCGGTCGGTCACGATGCGTCGATATCGTCCTGCCAATCGCAGGTAGTCCGCAGGAGTACGACAGACGAGGGCGGGGTCCCGATACCGCCGTGATGTTTTCTCTGCGCGTTCCTCATCGTGGCGGAGCCAGACGCCGAGATCCCGTGACGGTGCCGGAGGCGGTTCGCATGCCAAGCCCAGCGCCAGGTCAGGGGCGAGGATCCCGTCGGGCCGCAGGGCGAGGCTC
>JBIKNV010000409.1:0-3237 GCA_044358475.1 Pirellulales bacterium
TCGGCGTTCCAGAGGCCGTGTCTTCAGTTTTCACCGCGAACTGGACGATCGCCCTCCCCCCACCAAGGGCCACCGTGGCAGGCACCGCGGGAGATGGCTATAGTCTCCCGTTTTCAGGATTTTGCAGGAATAGAGACCCCAAATGGCCCAACAGGCAACGTGTGACATCGGACTGATCGGACTCGCCGTGATGGGGGAAAATCTGGCCCTCAATATCGCCAGCCGCGGGTATTCGATCGCCGTCTACAACCGCACCACGAGCGTTACGGATGGCTTCACGGCCGGCCGGGGCGACCAGCCAAACGTCGTCGGCTGCCACTCGCTTGAAGATCTTGTGGCTGCCCTCAAGCCGCCGCGGAAAGTGATGATGATGGTGAAGGCCGGGCCGGCCGTCGATCAACTCATCCAGACACTGCTGCCGCTCTTGTCTCCCGGCGACGTCGTCATCGACGGTGGCAACACGCTCTCCTCCGACACCGAGCGGCGGACGAAGGAGGTCGAGGCTGCCGGGCTCCTCTATGTCGGCACCGGCGTCTCCGGCGGCGAGGAGGGAGCGCTCAAGGGGCCAAGCCTGATGCCCGGCGGCTCGAAGGCGGCTTGGCCGCTCGTGCAGCCGATCTTCCAGGCGATCGCCGCCAAGGTGGGACCGAAGGGCGATATCCCCTGCTGCGACTGGGTCGGGCCGCGGGGCGCCGGGCACTACGTGAAGATGGTGCACAACGGCATCGAATACGGCGACATGCAGCTCATCTGCGAAGCCTACTGGCTGCTCAAGCATGGCGCCGGCCTGTCCAACGAAGACCTTGCCGAGGTCTTCGACCGCTGGAACCAGGGCGAGCTCGACAGTTACCTGATCGAAATCACCCGCGACATCTTTACGGTGAGGGATCCTGAGACCGGCGACTTCATGGTCGATCAGATTCTCGACAAGGCGGGCGCCAAGGGCACCGGCAAGTGGATGAGCCAACTGGCTCTCGACCTCGGTGTGCCGAGCACGCTCGTCACCGAAGCCGTCTACGCCCGCTGCCTGTCGGCCCTCAAGGAGGCCCGCGTGCGGGCGAGCGCCGTTCTCACCGGTCCCGACCTCAACACCCATGATGACCCTCTTACGTTCATCGAGCAGGTGCGGCAGGCGCTCTATGCCTCCAAGATCGCCAGCTATGCCCAGGGCTACGTGCAGCTCGCGGCGGCAGCGAAAGAGCACGACTGGCCGCTCGACTACGGGGCCATCGCCATGATGTGGCGGGGCGGCTGCATCATCCGCGCCCAGTTCCTGGAGCGGATTCACGAGGCCTATCGGGCCCAGCCCAACCTGGAAAACCTGATGCTGGCCCCCTACTTCGCCGCGGCGTTGGCGAACGCCCAAAAGGCCTGGCGGCATGTGGTCGCCACCGCCGCCACGATCGGCATTCCCGTGCCGGCCTTCATGGCGGCGTTGGCCTATTACGACGGCTACCGGCACGCCAGCCTGCCGGCCAACCTGCTCCAGGCCCAGCGCGACTATTTCGGTGCCCACACGTACGAACGCACTGACAAGCCGGGTACGTTTCACACCGAGTGGCTCGACCTGCGCCAGCCGGTGACCAGCGGGCACGCGAAAGGAAAGGCATGAGCAGCGCATTCCTGGAAAACCTTTTCGGCCTGCAGGGACGCACGGCCGTCGTCGTCGGCGGCACGGGCGTGCTGGGCGGGGCGCTCGCTGAAGGGCTGGCCCAGGCCGGCGCCTTCGTGATCGTGGCCGGCCGCGGTGCCGACCGGGGCGAGGCCCGAGTCGGGGCCATCCGGGCGGCCGGCGGTGATGGAGCCTTCGTCAGCGTCGATGCGGTCGATCGGCTGAGTGTCCGGGCTCTCCTCGAAGCGGCGATCAATGCCCGTGGCCGGGCCGACATTCTTGTCAACTGTGCCGGCGTCAACTCGGCGGTGCCCTACTTCGACATCACCGAGGAGGAGTTCGACAAAGTCATCGACACCAACCTCAAGAGCACGCACCTCGGCTGCCAGATCTTCGGCGGCCACATGGCGAGCATGGGAGGCGGCGCGATCCTCAACATCGGCAGCGTGTCGGCCGACAAGCCGCTGTCGAAGGTGTTCGCCTACTCTGCGTCGAAGGCGGCCGTGGTGAATTACACGCAAAACGTCGCCCGCGAACTCGCCCCGAAAAACGTTCGCGTCAATGTGCTCTGCCCAGGATTCTTCCCCGCCGAACAGAACCGCAAGATCCTCTCGCCCGAGCGGACGGCGTCGATCATGGGCCAAACGCCGATGAACCGCTTCGGCGAGCCGCACGAACTGGTCGGCGCGGCAATTCTGCTCTGTGCCCCCGTGGCCGGCAGCTTCATCACCGGCACCAGCGTCTACGTCGACGGCGGGTTCACGGGCATGCGGTTCTGACCGGCAGGATGGGGCTCAGCCTGTCGTGCCTCGACTCGCCTAACGGGAGGCGGATTGCAGGGAGGCCGGCGGTGCAGCGGGCCTTGTCCGGCTCTCGGCTCCTCATTAAAAGTCGTAGTCAAATCGCATGCCATAGGCATCCGTAAGGCTGTTGCCCGCGCGGTCGTCTTCGAGAAACGCGCGGATGTAGTTGAACTTCCAGCGGGTGTAGGGGTTCAGGTACCAATTGAGGCCGACGGTGAAGTCGGTCAGGTTGTTACCCTTGATGTCCTTGTCGTTGAGCACGATGTTCGAAAATCGTGCCGCGATCTCCCAGGCGCCAAGCCCCGTCTGGATGCCCTGCGAATTCGTGCGGACGCGGAAGAAGTCTTCGAAGGGCTCGACCCGTTTGTGGATGCCCTGCTTCCGGTCGTAGGGTCGGTGTTCACCGGTGAGGAAATAGCTCACCTGCGCCGTGTAGCCGTTGAAGAAGAGGTCAGGCCGGCCGGTACGATGCACCGCGGCGAACGCATACTCCGACTGGAGTGACAACGGCCCCAGGATGAGCGCAAACTCCGGGTCGAAGAGTTGGAAATGGTCGACGTCACGGATGTTGCCCGTATCGACGAAGATCGGCGCGAAGGGGCTCGGAACACCGTTCTGGTAGTTGCTTGGTGAGGGCGGGCCGACCGGGCCGAAGACGTCGGCCGGCTGCTGCTTGCGGATTTCCGGCGTATTGCGGAAGCGCACCTGGTTTTGGGAGGCGTCGCGGTAACTGTAGGCGGAGCCGAGGTGGAGGTAATACCGGCCGTCGCTCGCCTCATCCCACCACGGCAGCCAGGTGCCGCGCATCGTCAGCGCCTGGCC
>JBIKNV010000535.1:0-3224 GCA_044358475.1 Pirellulales bacterium
TTTTTAAATGGCCTGTATCTGCCATGGTGTTCTCCAGTACAGAAGGGGAGATGGCCACCGTCCTAGCAGCCACACTCCCCCAAAGTTTACTTATTAGTAACTGATGCCGTACATAATTGCGTTGTGGCCTGGAGCGTTAACTTCAAGCTGCCCAAAAAGGCACATGTCGACTACGTATTTAAACCCATCGACACCCCTGATTTCAAAATATTCTTTGCCTTCAGGAGATTTGCGCTTACGGAATCCGCCACGGGTACGGAATACCATCGATTTGAGATCAAGATACATGATCACGTCATCATCAAGCTCAATTAAACCGATGAGTTTTAACGACCCCTTTACGCTAGTAACTTCCAGCTCAGTCCATCCGTATAGCGAAGCACTTGGTTGCTTCGTAACAGCGAATGGGCCTTTTTGGGTTTCAATTAGCTTCATAATAGAGCCAAGGTGCTTAAACGACATAACAATCGTATTAGCGTTGCCTTTAGCTTTACGACGAACTTCGGTGTAACCATCAAACAATTTGTCCAAAATGTTTGAAGCAGTAACACTTGCTCCGTTAATGTTAACAGCTTGCAAAATTGGGTAAGCAAGTTTGCTAACGCCGTGAACATCAGCAGAGCCACCATTCGCTACGCTCAAAAGAACTTCGCGGATCGAAGTAAATGAGCCAGCCAAAGCACCTGGGTGGTAACATTTAGATCCAACAGCCAATGTGCTTAAATTTTTTGGAGATCCGCCAGTGCGCGCGTCATAGAGCGTTACAGTTCCAGTTCCACCGGATGATGTGCTGTTTACGTCAATAGATCTAACGTAAGCAACAATAGTAGCTTCTGCGCCATCTTTAAGCTCTACTTTTTGGCCAATTTGGAAGCGATCAACATGATCTACTTCTAGTTCGCCGCCAGCAGTACCAGCTTCTACAGCTTTAGCGAAGTGGCTACCTGCGCCAAGAGATGTAGATACAACTTGCTTGAAGTAATCAACCATAGCGTCAACTTCGCCTGGAAGAATTTTCAAGAAAGTAGCTTCAGGAATTTTTCCTTCGGCATCTAAAAGATCCCTGTGGTTAAACAAAAGAGAAGCCCAAGCTTCTACGTATGTTGGAATTTCGCCACGAACATAAACTGATTGAGAGATATCAGTTACTTCTGCCAATTGACCAAACTCAACCGAAGATGCACCAGCTCCTTTGAAAGGAACGATGATCTTAGAGCCTTGCCAGCCGTTATCAATTTCTAGGTTAGAAAGAAACCAGTCACGCTTAACTAGCTCTTCCATGATCATGCGGTTCGGTAGATACTCATTGAGCATCGACTGAAACGAACTATTTACTACTGTTGCCATTTCTCACTCCTTGAGAATTGTGTTTTGTTAATATTGTTCTGTCAGTTCTTTAGCCCGCTTCTTTAAATCTTCCAGCGACTTCACTGCTGGTTTAACTGCACTTGTCCCGCGACCTTGAATGTTCGGGATGACTGGCTTTTGTGAAGCTTGCACTATCTGCGCACCACCAGCAACCGGAGCAACACCTAGGCTTGGGTTAATTGCTTTCAAATGCTTGATGGCTTCACTTACGGCAACATTTGCGGGGATGTCCTGTCCACGCGCAGCGTATGCCTGACCAATCTGGATGCAGTAATCTTTAAAGGCTTCTGGGCTTCCCATTCCAGCGTTGTATGTGTCTGCCACAACCTTGGCTTCTGGTTGCGATAGAGCCATATCAAGCTCAAAGGTTCGTTGTTGAACTGCAAATTGCTGCTGGCTTTGCTGCAAGCGCGCGTTCTCAACTTCGTAATAACGGGCAGCTTCTTTGGCTTGCTTGCTTGCTTGCCACTGAGCCTTCTGCTCAGGCGACATCTGCTCACGTTTTACTAATTCTAAAGCATACCCCAAAATCTTGTCTTTTGGAATATTGAGTCCTTCAAAAAAGCTGTCAAAGTCATTGTCTGATAGATATTTTCCAAGAATGTTAAGAGCTTGATCTGTTTCAGCAGCTTTTGCTTTTGTTTGTTCAAGTTCTTCTTTGATGGCTTGATGTTTTGGCTTGATAGAATCAAGACCGTAAGCCTTCTCATAAAGTTCTTTAACTTTCTTCTCCATATCTTGACTTTTGATAACTGGTCTGAGCCACTCATCAATCTCAAGTTCTTTATCCAACACTTTAAACTTGTAGTTTGGTGTGTATGGATCTTGAGCTGGAGGAACATCTTTAAGATTCTTGTCAATCGCCGTCTTAGGGCTTGCTGTTTTGATAGCATCAAGTCCCTTTGGCTCAGAAGCTTTTGTTTCTACCGCTTCTGTGGTAGGCGTCGTTTCCGGCGCAGTTGTTGTGGTGTCTACCGCTGTCGTTTCTACACTTGTTGATTCAACTTCCATGTCACATCACTCCCATAGGGCTTTGCTGGCCCTGTTGTTGCCCAGATTCGTTCAGTAGCAACCCTGCTACCTCAGCCATCTGAGCTTGATTCATTTGCTGCATAGCATCCTGAGTCATGCCTTGCTGTTGAAGCTGCTTTAGCAACCAATCTAGTGCTTGATACGGCAATCTTACGCGCTTAGGAGCTTTCGTAGGATCTGAATCAGGCACATACATATCGGCAGCTACCATAGCTCCACCAGTAGGAATAAACTCAGATTGAGCGGCCTTTAGAGCAGCAGACTCTTGAGCTTGCTTGTCTAAATGGAACTGCTCATACTGCGTATACAGGTCTTGAATCTGCGGATCAAGAAGACCGAAGTCTCTTTCCTTCTTGCGTTTAGCAACTTGCTTGAGAACATATGCAGAGTCGTCACTTGGAGAGATCTGCGGCATCTCACCGCGCTCCATTGCAAGGAAGTCATTCTTGACGTTACGCTCGTTAATCGTAAAGTCACCAAACGCCTCTTGCCAGTTAGCAAAAGGAAACTGTGTGATGAGTTTTCCGATGTCATCGCGCTCAAGATTGGTGCCAACATACTGCATGATGTGATTGAGAACCAAAGTCTTTCCTAACTTTGTCTCAATCGTCTCTAGTTGGTCTTCTACTTGAATTAAATGTGACAGCGGAGTTGTTGTTTTAAACTCTGCAATGTTAATAACCTCTGCCCGTCCTATGGCAGCGATTAATTCGTCACCTTCAAGGTAGAATTTGGCTAGATCAAGGAACTTTTCGCATATCTCAACCAAGAATTCACCAAACTTTGTCGCATAAAATGAGAACTTTTGGGTCTGATTCATGCTG
>JBIKNV010000411.1:0-3221 GCA_044358475.1 Pirellulales bacterium
GGGTTGCCGGGAAGCTTCATGCCGAGCTCCGTCAGCTGCATGCCGGCGAGCGGGTCGGAGAGTTCGCCGGCCGCGGGCTTCACCGCGAGCGCGGCCGGCAGTCCGCCGCCGGCTATCCAGACGAGCGTGCCGCCGGCGGCGACGTGATTAGCGAGGGCCTTCTCGATCTCGGGATCGGCGCTGCCCGCCGCCACGAGCACCGCATCATGTGGCTGCTTCAGGGCGGCAAGGATCGCGTCGCGGCGGATCGGCCCCCATTTCGGATCCTTGCCGAAGTGGCCATCCACGTCGGCCACGTGGTCGCCCGAGTCGTGCGGCACGGGCACCGTGTGGAACCGCAGGTTCGAGAGGCTTTCGAGCATGAGGCAGTCGGCGGCCTGCGTGCCGCCGTAGCCGTGGGGCTGGCCGATCAGGAGCACGTCGAGCCGCTGCGGGCCGGGAAACCGCTCCGCCGCCTCCAGCGGGCACCAGCAAAGGCAGAGGATTGCCATGCCAAGGTGCCCCATGCCAAAGACGAACGAACCGCGATGCATTCCGAGCATGGCGTTTTCTCCTACTCCACGGTGAGGGATCGGGTGACGGCGGTCTCGCCGCCGAAGACGTCGCGGAACGTAAGGCTCCAGGCGCCGGCCGGATCGTTCCAGGCGACGGGCAGCACGATCTCCACGACTGAACGATCGACGAGCACGTTCTGCTTCCAAAACCGCGCGGGGGAGCCGTCGGGCCTCGTGGCCTCGATGCGGATCGCGTGCCGGCCCCGCGCCTCTGGCACCGAGAGCCGCAGCTTCACGGCACCGCCCCGCTCGGCCTGCTTCGGCATCTCCACCTTCATCGCCGCAAGCGGCCCCGGCAGGATCGCGTGGAACGTGGCCCGCCCCGGGGGCAATTCGTCGATGAACCAGTTTGTCTGGCCCGCGGGCAGGTCCCGCTTGATGTCATACACCCAGGGCGGTGCCGTGTAGGGGCGGCCGCTCGCCTTCCGCTCGGGCGACACCGGCCACTTCTTGCTATCGAAGATCACGCTCACCCGCGCGGGCTGGGTGGCCACCTGCCGAAAGAGACCCAGGATCGTGTAGTCGCCGTTCTTCCATCGCTGCACCCGCACGTTGCCAAACCATGGCGTCGACTCCTTGCGAAACTCCATCACGTGCAGCGTCCGTTCCACGCCGGCCGCGTGGAAGAGGTTGAGAAAAAAAGTGGCCGCGTCGGCGGGGAGCGTTTCGGAGGTCGGCTGCCCGCTGAGACCGCCGGTGTCGTCGCGCACGGGGAAGCAGCTCCGCGGCACCGCGTTCAAGAGGATCGCCCGCCCCTTGCCGACGTCGTTGACGACACAGGCCGCCGCGTTGCCGGCGGTGCCCAGCTTCTTGCCCGTGGTCACGGCAACCGAGGGATCGACGAGGGGGCCGACGGTTTCCGCAGTAGGCGAGTCGCCGGGCAGCGGCCGCTTGAATGCGAGCTTCTCGACGACGCCGTGCGCGGCGGGCAGGTCGCCCGCGATCGCAAGCTCCGCGCGGGCGGCATCGACGAGCCCGCCCTTCACGCCGAAGAGGTCGTCGAGCGCGGGAGCCTGCCGCCGCCGGCAGCGGGCGTCGAAGCAGCCGGGCCGCACGTCGGCGAGCACCGTGCCCCCTGCCTCTGCGAACCGGCGGATCGCGGCGCCGGCTTCGTCCGAGACCGCCCACACCTGCGGCAGCACGAGCACCTTGTAGCCCCGGGTGGCGAAGTCGGCCGCGCGGAGGTCGGCCTCCGTGACGAAGTTGTATTGCAGGCCGAGGTCGTGGCAGATCATCTGCCAGGAGAGGTAGGCGGCCCAGTGCGAGAGATACGTCATCAGCCGCGGGTCGCGGCCGCCGAGAAAAATCGAGGGATATGAATAGAGGACGGCCACGCCGTCGTGCTGCATCTCGCTCGCGACGAGGAGGTCGCCGAGGCCCTCGCGGACCACTTGCGTGTCGCGGAGCATCTCGCGCACCGGCTCCGGCGGCTCGAGGTTCGGCGACTGGAAGCCCTGCCATGCCCCGATCGTGGACCACATCCAATACCAGATCGAGTCGGCGCCCATCATCACCTGCCGCCAAGCATGGGAGCAGTGATTCATCGCATCGCGGTCGTAGCCGATCCACGAGCTGCGCAGGAACCGCCGCGGCGCGATCGACCGCACGAACTCCTCGCTGATGCTCGTGTAGGGCACCCACATGTCGAACTCGCGGCAGACGAGCTCCGGATCGCACATGCCTCGGGCGATGTGGCCGCTCCCCTCGAACCCGATCCCGGCCTGCGGGTCGTCGCAGGTCTTCCGGATCCACTCGCGGGTGTTCTTCCCCATCTGGATGAAGTTCCAGCCGGGAAAGTAAAAGAGGTCGTAGGCCGCGGCATGGTTCTCGGGCTGGGCCTTCGCGAGTTCCTCCGCGGCCGTGCGGGCCGCCGCCACGGTCACGTCGTCGAACGAGCTGAACGACGTGCCCCAGGCGGCATTGAGCCTGGCGATGTCGCCATGAACGCCCTGGAGAAAACGCCGAAACCCGGCGTCGGTCTTCGGCCCCTTGCCCATCGCCCCGGTCACAATCTCGTCGCCGAGCGAGTAGCAGAGCACGCCGTGGCCGCGGGACTTGAGCGCCACCATGTCGGCGAACCCCTTGCCGTGGTCGAGCTCGGCCCAGTTCTCGGCGCTCTGCGCGATGACGTTGCCACCACCGCCGCTCCATGGCACGTAGGAGAGGCCGTGGGCCGCGGCGTTGATCGGTGCGGCTGTGTGCTCGAGCGCCGCGGTCACCCCCAACTCCGCGAGCCGCTCGATCGCGTGGGGCCCGAGCGTCTCGTCGCCCGGCACCGACCAGAGCACGACGTTAAACTTCCCCTGCTTCCGTTGCGTGATCCGCTGAAACCGCCAGGCGTGGACCACCTCCGCGGTGCCGTCGAGCAGCCGCGCCTCCACCCGCACGAGCATCGGCATCCATGGCTCGGCTGGAAACGAACACTGTCCTGCCGGCGTCGCGGGTCCTTCCTGCCGCGCGAGCTCGCGACCCTGGGGATCAAAGAGGCTCCCGCGGAGCGCGAGCTTGCTCACGTCGCCCTCGAGTGCGATCGTGCCGGCGATCGACTCGCCGATCTCCACGTAGGGCACGAAGACGCCGCGCCGCTCCCAGTCTTCCTGCCACGAGTGGGCCTTCGCCGGCTCCGGCCGCGGCGGCAACGGATGCCGCTCTTGGAGCGTGATCGAG
>JBIKNV010000503.1:0-2631 GCA_044358475.1 Pirellulales bacterium
GCGTCCAGACGCTCTCCGCGCTCTGGAGTTTGGTGGTGTTTTTGGTGGTCCACGGCCGCCAGTTCGACGTCTGGCATGCGCACCAGTACGGCATCCGCACCGCCATCGCGATTGCCATGGGCAAGATCATGAGACGCCCCGTTGTCATGAAGCTGACGAGTACGGGTTCCCAGGGCCTCGCTGCACATCTCGATAGGGAACACCTTCCCAAACTCGTTCGTTGGCTGCATTTGCTGCTCGACGGAGTCGTTGCGACGACGAGAGAGACCCAGGCCGAGGCAGTCGATTTTGGAATAGCGTCGACACGGGTGCACCTTTTTGGAAACGCGATCGACATCGAGGAGTTTCGTCCGCGATCAGATGCTGAACGAAGCGATCTCCGCACAAGCCTCGGAATCCAGGCTCGGGGTGTCGTTGTGTACGTGGGTCGCTTCTCGCCGGAGAAAAACCCGCTCTTCCTTATCGAGGCGTGGGCGAAGGCCATCGCGGACATTTCGGGCTGGAGGCTGATCTTTCTTGGCGAAGGGCCGTTGGAAGCGGACGTGCGAACGGCGATCTCGCGACATGGACTTACCGAGTCCGTAAGCATTGCGGGGCGACAAAAAAACGTTGCCGATTGGCTTGGGGCAAGTGACATCTATGCCCTCCCTTCTGTTCGCGAAGGCCTTTCCAATTCCCTCATCGAAGCGATGGCATCAGCGCTGCCATCTGTGAGTACGCGTGTCTCCGGTGTTATTGAGCTGCTGCATGAGCCAGGTGCTGGCTTCGTCATTGAGCAGGGCGATTCGCAGCGATTCTCTGAAGTGATAATATCGCTTGCCAGGCAACCCGAAATGCGACGTCGCATGGGGAGCGTTGCGAGGCAGGTCGCGGTATCGAGATTCGCGGGTGAAGCGATGGCAGCTCTGCATGCCGAGCTCTACACAGCACTTGTTCGACGCCGGTCGGGAGAAATTAGCAGTCAATCAGCCTGATCGATGCATTCGCTTTACAAACTCGATTTGTGGACGGACTCTTTCAGCTCCTTATACTAGCCCTAAGTGGGGATCTCGACGCCTCGTGTGAAGCCCGTTGAATCGGGATGTTTCCTCTCAATCCGGACCACTACGACCGCTTCTGGAACTCGGTGCATCGTTGACCGCGTCAAAAACTCCGGTTCGGCTTGGCACCATACCTGCTTATCGATCAATACAAATCCCCTAGGAGCGTCACTTACCATGCATGGCCCTGAAATCGCTGCAATCCCTTCATGGCTCCGCGAGAGCGTAGATCAGGATCGCAAGGACGAAGTGTTCAAGTTAGGCCTGATCACCGGGCTTCGCGAAAAAAGAGGCCGTTACTACACCCCGAACTTCGAGCGTGGGCTCATTCTTGATCGGTTATGTGAGATCCTACGTCCAGAGGCCATACTCGAGATAGGCACGGGTCGGGGCATGGGCGCCCTCGTGGCAGCGAGTGCATCGCTCAAGTATCGGTTTCCGTGCAAGGTGACCTCGTTGGACATCATCCCCGTGCAGCAAGAGCAGACCTATCCCATCGAAATCGACGGACATCGGTCCGTGATAAAGGAGAGCGTCGCTAATGCGTGGGATAAGTACGTCGCCGGCACTGTCCGTGAACGCGTAGAATTTGTGACCGGGTCGACGTCGGAGGTGCTCCCGAAACTTGTTCGGCAAGGAAAGCGTTTCAGCCTCATCTTCATCGATGCCGGACACGACGCGCTTAGTGTAGCGAATGACCTCTCCTACGCTAGCATGTTGCTTGGCAAAGATGGCGCAATCCTGATGGATGATTTTACGCCTCACGACTTCGTGGGTGTAGCCACGTGTTTGATCTTCACGCACTGCAAGAAACTCTTCGAGACGGCAGTGGCCTTCCAGTCCGATGGTGTCACCTACGGGCCCGTCACTGAGGAGTATGGACACGGCATGGTGCTCCTGCACAATCCGAAGGGTCAGTTTGCATTGCATCCAGGCCGGCTCTGGCGGTGGAGAATCCTCCGCTGGGTCTTACATCGTTGCATTGCCGAGAAAGCTTTCCCCGTCTCTGCGGTCAACTATTAGGCTAGATTTATGATAGCGTCAGACATGTCCCAGAAGCCCCCTGCCGTCGCCGTGATCGGCCTCGGATACGTGGGCCTGCCGCTCTGTCTCGCGTTTGCCGAGAGCGGCTGCCGTGTGATCGGTATCGACACGGATGCCCGAAAGGTCGAAGCACTGAACGCCGGCACGTCTTACATAAAGCACATCTGTGCCTCACGGATCGTTGCCGTGGTTTCCTCCGGATTCACGGCGACAACCGACTTTTCCCGTGTCCGTGAGGCCGACGCGGTTTTGATCTGCGTGCCCACGCCGTTGACCGTCAACCGGGCCCCCGACCTGTCTTTCGTCGAGGCGACGGCGGGTTCGATCGCGGCGCACGTTCGCTCTGGCCATCTGGTTGTGCTCGAATCGACCACGTATCCGGGCACGACCGACGAGATCGTTCGGCCGATCCTGGAACGGGCCCGTGGCCTGGTTGCAGGCCGCGATTTCCATCTCGCCTTCTCGCCAGAGCGTGAGGATCCGGGGAATCCGACCGGCCTCGGCGACATTCCCAAGGTCGTGGGTGGCCTTACGCCAGCGTGCCGCG